>NZ_LZKH01000065.1:0-30575 GCF_001672745.1 Mycobacterium sp. E1386 | reverse complement strand
TCGGCGCGCACAGTCGGCTGGGTCAAGTGGTCGCGTGGGTGGTCATCGTCGCCGGCGTCGTGTTCGTGGTCGCGGTGATCTTCTTCTCGGGCGTCTTCTTGGGCTGGGCCTCGGGTGACCGCTATGGCTGGCACCACGGCTACGGCGGCGGGCGCGGCGGTACCTGCCCGATGATGGGTCCCGGCGGCATGATGGGCCCGGGAATGATGGGACCCGGCGGAATGGGGCCGGGCGGTCCGATGGGGCCTCAGCAAACGCCAACGCAAACGCCGACGGCGCCGCGCCCCTAGCGCACGCCGGGCCGCGCTTCGATGGCGCTCTGGAGTTCGCTGCTCCGAAGATGACACCTGCCCGGCGTTCGTCGTTCCGCAACGGGCAAGCCGGCCGCAACCTCGCGCCGCCGGCGCCGGGGCCGGCGTTCAACCCCGGTTTCCATTCGGACCGTCAGGGTTAGCCAACCGCTCTAGAATGAGACCCTTTGGTGCTGCCCTGTAGCCGGTCGGGATGAGGTTGGTATGAATAGCCCTGCGCGCAATCCACGTCAGCTGGCCGGCGGCCGTCCGCGTAGGGCGGCCGCGTTGCTGCGGGCGGCGTTCAGTTGCGCAGCGGCGGCAATCGTGGTGGGCGGGTGCACATCCTTCGTCGACGGGCGGGCGCTGTCGATGCTCAACGACCCGTTCCGGGTGGGTGGCCTGCCCGCGACCAACGGCCCCAGCGGGATCCGCTCGAACGCACCCGCCCCCACGGGCACGGTCGTCAACACCGACAACGGCGAGATCGACAAGCTGGCGTTGCTATCGGTCGACGACATCGAGGAGTATTGGAAGTCGGTCTACAGCCAATCGTTGAAAGGCGACTTCGTCCCGGTTGGCAAGATGGTGTCGTACAACTCCAAGCAACCGTCCAGCCCGATCGTTTGCCACAACGACACCTATAAACTCGTCAACGCCTTCTACACATCGCGCTGCAACCTGATCGCGTGGGACCGCGGGGTGTTCATGCCTGTTGCGCAACGGTATTTCGGCGACATGTCCGTCAACGGCGTGCTGGCCCACGAATTCGGCCACGCCTTGCAGACCATGGCGAAGCTGGTGACCAGACGAGACCCCACGATCGTGCGCGAGCAGCAGGCCGACTGCTTCGCGGGCGTCTACCTGTTCTGGGTGGCCGACGGCAAGTCGCCGCGGTTCACGTTGAGCACCGCCGACGGGCTGGACCACGTGCTGGCGGGGATCATCACCACCCGGGACCCGGTGATGGACAGCGAGGCCGAGAACGACGACGAACACGGGTCGGCCCTGGACCGGATCAGCGCCTTCCAAATGGGTTTCATCGACGGCGCCTCGGCCTGCGCGGCGATCGACAAGAAGGAAATCGGCCAGCGCCGCGGCGACCTGCCCAACGCCCTGCGCGTCGACAGCAGCACCGGGAACCCGGAGACCGGGGAGGTCCCGATCGACCAGGACACCCTGTCGACGCTGATGGAACTCTTGGGAAAGGTGTTCTCCCCGAAGAATCCCCCGGCATTGTCCTACCAGTCCGCCGACTGCCCGGACGCCAAGGCCAGCCCGCCTGCGTCCTACTGCCCGGCCACCAACACGATCGTGATCGACCTGCCGAAGCTGGCGGCGATGGGCAAGGTCGCCGACGAGAACGAACAAACCCTGCCGCAGGGCGACGACACCGCGCTGTCGGCCGTGATGTCGCGGTACGCGCTGGCCGTGCAGCACGAACGCGGGCTGGCCATGCAGAGTCCGTGGACTGCCCTGCGTACGGCCTGCTTGACGGGCGTGGTGCACCGCAAGATGGCCGAACCCATCGAGCTCTCGTCGCAGAAGCAGCTGCTGCTGACGGCCGGCGATCTCGACGAAGCGGTGGCCGGGTTGCTCACGAACCACCTGGTCGCCAGTGACGCGGACGGCACCAGCGTGCCGGCCGGTTTCACCCGGATAGCGGCGTTCCGCGGCGGGGTGACGGGCAATATGGACGCCTGCTACTCCCGCTATCCGGGATGACCGAAAGGCCGCGCTGTCAACCGATCTGAGCGAGCTTGGGTATCACTTCGTCGCCGAGGCGGCGGATGAAGCCGACCGGATCGGGGTTGCCGGGGAACGGACCGGCATTGACCATCTCTATGCCGAGTTCGCCGTAGCGCTCGACGGTTTTGAAGTAGCCGTCGAGGTCGTCGAAGGGATTCACGAAAAAGCCCACGGTCTTGCGGATTTCGCTCGGGTCGCGGCCGATCGCGTCGCAATGGCGGTTCAGCACCTCGACCTTGCGCTTGAGTTCGTCGACGTCGCTCGTGGTGCTGTTCCAGACGTCGGCGTACTGCGCCACCAGGCGCAGCGTCTTCTTCTCGCCGTCGCCGCCGATCAGAATGGGCGGGCGCCGGATCGGTTGCGGCTCACAGATCGTCTCCGCCAACTGGTAGTGCTTGCCCTGGTAGGGCCCGTTGTCCGCGCTCCACATCTGCCTGCAGATCTGCAGCGTCTCTTCGAGCATCTCGAAGCGCTGACTCACCGGTGGGTAGGGGAAGCCGAGGGCGGCGTGCTCGCGGTCGTACCAGGCGGCGCCGAGCCCCAGCATCGAGCGGCCTTGCGACAAGACGTCCAGTGTGGTGACCGCCTTGGCCAGCAAGCCCGGGTAGCGATAGGTGACACCCGTGACCAGCAGGCTTAGCTCGATCTTGGTCGTCTGCCCGGCCAAGAAGCCCAGCGACGTATAGCCCTCGAGGAACGGATCCTCCGCCGGTCCCATCGCTTCCATCTGAAAGAAGTGGTCGGCGAGCGTGAACAGCGTCGCCCCGCCCTGCTCGGCGGCCTTGGCCGCGTCGGCCAGCGTCGGGCCCAGCGCCGCCGGGTCGCCGGGTAGAAAATCGATGAAGTGCAGTCCTACTTCCATTGCAGCCCTTGCCCTTTCATTATTCGGTCAAGCGCTCGAGCAGCGTTAGCGCGTCGAGGATGATGCGACGCTCGCGTTCGGAATACCGCTCGTGGATGGCGCGTGCCAGCCACTCCTCCCGTACCTGTCGGTTGCTCTCGGCCCGTCGCCGGCCCGCCGCGGTCAGCGAAATCAGTTGCCGCCGGCCGTCTTCAGGGTCGGGCTTGCGCTCGATCAGCCCCCGCTGCCCGAGGGCGGCCACTATCGTGGCCATGGACTGTGGACGTACCCGTTCGGCTGATGCCAGGACGCTCGCCGATGAGGCGCCCTCTTTCCAGAGCCGGTTGAGCACCGCCGTCTGTGAGGGGGTCAGGTCGCCGTCGGTGGCAAGGTCCCTCAACTGGCGTCGCAGCCGGCTGAACATCACCCGTAGGTCGCGGGCCGCCGCAGCCGCTGACTCGGCGATTCCGTCCACAAGATCAGTCTAAACTGTTCAGTCCAAACTGTCTAATTGCGTCCGAGCAGCTGTAGGGCGGCGTCGACCGCCAGCGCGGCCACGTTCAGCGTCTTGGACCGCAGATCGTGGCGCGCGCCTGCGATCTCGACGACGGCGGTCGTGCCGGTGACCAGCGCGGCGGCGGCGCGCAATTCGTCGGGCGTGCCGAAGGGATCCGACGTCCCGTGCGTGAACACCGTCGGCACCCTGATGTCGGGCAGGTGCTCGGTGCGGGTCCGTTCCGGCTTGCCCGGGGGATGAACCGGATACGAGAACAGGGTGAGCATGTCCACCGGCGCTTCGCGGGCCGCCACCACCATGGACGTCTGCCGACCGCCATAGGAATGCCCGCCGGCGATCAACGGGCCGCCGACGAGGCCCCGGCACAGCGCGATCGCCTCGACGATCCCGGCCCGGTCGGCGGCCGCCGAACCCGACGGCGGACCCTTCGGCCGGCGCCGCCGGTAGGGCAGGTTGTACCGGACGGCGAGCCAGCCGCGGCGCGCCCATTCGTCGCAAACCTGCTGCAGCAGCGGCGAATCCCGGTCGCCGCCGGCGCCATGGGTCAGCACTACCACCCCAGCGGGTGGTCCGTCGGGTTCGTGCGCCACGCCGGCGATCTCGTCCAGGTTCACGTCAGCCTGAACAAGGGTGAGACGGGGCCGTGCCCGTGGCCCAGCGGATAGGAGGCGCGCAGGCATTCGGTTACCCATCGCTTCCCGAACCCGACCGCGTCGGGCACGGTGAAGCCGTGCGCCAGCGCGCACGCGATGGCCGTGGCCAGGGTGTCGCCGCCCCCGTGGTCGTTGCCGCCCGGCAGGCGTTCCGAATCGAACTCGTAGCAGGACACGCCGTCGTAAAGCAGGTCGCAGCTGCGATCGGACGATCGCAGGTGACCGCCCTTGACCAACACCCACCGCGGTCCCAGCGCGTGCAGCGCCTTGGCGGCCGCCCGTTGCGACTTCGCATCCACGACGTCGATGCCCACCAGCAGCCGAACCTCGTCGAGGTTCGGCGTGACCAGGGTGGCCAACGGAAACAGTTGTCCGCGAAGGGCATCGAGGGCGGACGCCGCCAGCAGGGCGTCGCCGTGCATGGACGCGCACACCGGATCGACGACGAGCGGCACCGCCGATCCCAGCCGGCGCCACATGTCGGCCACCGCGGCGATGATGGGGGACGACGCCAGCATGCCGGTCTTGGCGGCCTGGATGCCGATGTCGGTGACCACCGCTTCGATCTGATCGGCGACGACGTCGGGAGGGACCTCGTGAAACCCCTTGACGCCCACCGTGTTCTGCACGGTAACCGCGGAAACGGCGACGCAGGCATGCACACCCAGCAGCGCCATGGTGCGCATGTCGGCCTGGATGCCCGCGCCACCGCCCGAGTCGGATCCGGCGATGGTCAGCACGCGCAGCGGCGTGGTGCCCGGCGGGGCCAGGGGCAGGTAGCTCACTGTGCCGAATTGCCGCGACCCGCTGCGCCCGGCTCGGTCATTTCTGCCGCATTCGCGTCATCACGGCTGGGTGATCGGCAGGTACACCCGCTTGCCGTGCTCGGCGAACTCGCGCGACTTTTCGGCCATGCCCTCGCTCATGACGGCCTCGATCGCCTCCTCGCTGTCGAGCCCGTGCTCGGCGGCGTAGGCCCGGACGTCGGCGGTGATCCGCATGGAGCAGAACTTGGGCCCACACATCGAGCAGAAGTGCGCGGTCTTGGCGGGTTCGGCCGGCAGGGTCTCGTCGTGGAATTCCCTTGCGGTGTCGGGGTCCAACGACAACGCGAATTGGTCGTTCCAGCGGAACTCGAAGCGGGCCGTGCTCAACGCGTCGTCGCGTTCTTGGGCGCGCGGATGCCCCTTGGCCAGGTCGGCGGAGTGGGCGGCGATCTTGTAGGCGATCACCCCGTCCTTGACGTCCTTGCGGTCCGGCAGCCCCAGGTGCTCCTTGGGCGTCACGTAGCACAGCATCGCGGTGCCGGCCTGCGCGATGATCGCCGCGCCGATCGCCGAGGTGATGTGGTCGTAGGCCGGCGCGATGTCGGTGGCCAGCGGGCCCAGCGTGTAGAACGGGGCCTCCTCGCACAGCTCCTCCTCGAGCCGCACGTTCTCGACGATCTTGTGCATCGGGACGTGTCCCGGTCCCTCGATCATCACCTGCGCGCCGCGGGCTTTCGCGATCTTGGTCAGCTCGCCCAGGGTGCGCAGCTCGGCGAACTGCGCGGCGTCGTTGGCGTCGGCGATCGACCCCGGCCGCAGGCCGTCGCCGAGCGAGAAGGTGACGTCGTAGCGGGCGAAGATGTCGCAGAGCTCCTCAAAGTTGGTGTAGAGGAACGACTCCCGGTGATGGGCCAGGCACCAGGCCGCCATGATCGACCCGCCACGGGACACGATGCCTGTGACCCGCTTGGCGGTCAGCGGCACGTACCGCAGCAGCACGCCGGCGTGCACGGTCATGTAGTCCACGCCCTGCTCGCACTGCTCGATCACGGTGTCGCGGTAAATCTCCCACGTCAGTTCCGTCGGATCGCCCTTCACCTTCTCCAGCGCCTGGTAGATGGGCACGGTGCCGACCGGGACGGGGGAGTTGCGCAGGATCCACTCACGGGTTTCATGGATGTTCTTGCCGGTGGACAGGTCCATGATGGTGTCCGCACCCCAGCGGGTGGCCCACACCATCTTGTCGACCTCCTCGGCGATCGACGACGTCACCGCGGAGTTGCCGATGTTGGCGTTGACCTTCACCGCGAAGGCCTTGCCGATGATCATCGGCTCGATCTCGGGGTGGTTGTGGTTGGCGGGGATCACCGCGCGGCCGCGGGCGACCTCGTCGCGCACCAGCTCGGCGGGCATGTCCTCGCGGGCGGCGATGTATGCCATCTCGGCCGTGATCTCGCCGGCCCGCGCCCGCTGCAGCTGGGTGCCGCGGTCGCGGACCACCCCCGGCCGCGCCGGCAGCCCGGTCGTCAGGTCGATGACAGCGTCCGCGTCGGTGTACGGGCCGGAGGTGTCGTAGAGGTCGAAGTGGTCGCCGGTGGACAGGTGCACGCGCCGGAACGGGACGCGAGCACCGGGGAACCCCTCGACGTCGCGGTAGACCTTGCTGCTGCCTGCGATGGGTCCCGTGGTGACGGAAGCCTCGACGGCTTGGGAAAGGACATCAGTCATTTTTCATCTCCCTACGCCGGCATTACCCGGTCAGGTTCGTACGGTCGACGGCCCCAGCCGTCCTCTCAGCGCATTCGACGTGCGCTCCCGCGTTTTTGGATGGTCCGCACGCGACGTTACCCCCACCCCGGACCTGCTGGCATGTGGGCGCGCCTTTTGGTCAGGGCGGTAGCCGGTGGTATCCCCCTGGTGTAAGGATGCAAACGTGCAAGAGCAAGGGGAAACGGACGGGCCGACGGCCGACACGTCCCGCAGCGGCCACGAGCTGAGTCCGCCCGAGGCGGCCGCCTGTCATCTCAACGTCGGCACGTTTCGGTTCTGGTTCATCGGTGAGCGCTGGGAGTGGTCCGACGAGGTGGCCAGGATGCACGGTTACGAACCGGGCACCGTCGAGCCCACGACGAAGCTGTTGTTGTCGCACAAGCACCCCGACGACCGCCGGCACGTCCAGGAGGTGCTCGACTACGCCCTGCAGTCGGCGGAGTCCTTCTCCAGTCGGCACCGGTTCCTCGACACGTCCGGCAACGTGCACGACGCGATCGTCGTGGCCGACCGCATGCACGACGAGTCGGGCGCCGTGGTGGGCACCGCGGGCTATTACATCGACCTCACCAACACGTTCGACGAAACCCGGCAAGAGGTGCTCGACGAAGCCCTGCCCGACCTCTTCGAAAACCGCGCGGCGATCGAGCAGGCCAAGGGCGTGCTGATGTTCGTCTACCGGGTCAGCGCCGAGCAGGCGTTTCGCGTGCTGCAGTGGCGGTCGCAAGAGACCAACGTGAAGCTGCGTGCGCTGGCCCGGCAACTACTCGCCGAGGTGACTACCCTCGAAGGCTCGACGGCCACTCTGCAGGGTCAGTTCGATCATCTGCTGTTGACGGTGCACGAACGGATAACCGCCGAGTCCGCCGGGTAACCAGAGGAATACGCGAACGCGGCAGCCCGCAAACAGTTAGTGTTCCTAGACGCTCCGAGCGGCGCACGCCGCGCATTCGGACGACTGTGAAAGGCGCTGGAGTTGTTGGCGGTGGAACATGAGTCTCTCGAGGATGCGGTCGTCGTGCGCGTTGCGGGCGCCGTCGACTCCAGTACCGTCGAAGAGGTAGCCACTCACCTGAACGCCGCGCTCAAGTTGGCCGAGACTCACCCGGCCCGGCTGGTGGTCGTCGACCTGCAGGCCGTCGACTTCTTCGGCAGCGCGGCGTTGAACGCCGTGCTCGAGTGCCACGACGAAGGCAAGGAAGCCGGGACGGCCGTCCGCCTGGTCGCCAACAACGACCAAGTGCTTCGTCCGATCGAGGTGACCGAACTGGATCGGATCTTCGACATCTACCCGACGCTGCCCGAGGCTCTGCAACACAAGCGACAGCAATGAACCCGGCGCTGCCGCCCGACCTGGCGGCTGCGGTCGAGCTGGGCGGCGAGATGGGCCGCCGCTTCGCCGAATTCGACTGGGACGCCCATCCGTTGGGATCGCCGCGGGGCTGGTCCGCCGAGGTGCGCGCGGCCGTGGCGATCGCCCTGACCTCGCGGTTCCCCATCGTGCTCTGGTTAGGGCCGGAAAACCTCTTCCTGATGTACAACGACGGCTACGCGCAGATCCTGGGGGACAAGCACCCCGCGGCCCTGGGTTGCCCCGCGGAGCAGGTGTGGTGGGAAATCTGGGAGCAGATCTCCCCGATGCTCACCAGCGTGATGGAGACCGGCGTCGCGACCTGGTCCGACGACCTGATGCTGCAGCTCATCACCGGTGGTGAATCCCAGGAGCGGTATTTCACCTTCACCTACAGCCCCATCATCGGCGGCGACGGTGGGGTCCCGGCCGTTTTCTGCGCGGTGATCGAAACGACCGACCGGGTGTTGAGTGAGCGTCGGCTCCACTTGCTCAACGCGGTCGCGACCGCCGTGATGGACGCGCACGCCATCGACAACGCGGTGAGCAGCACCGTCGCGATATGCGAGGCGCAGCCGCTGGACTTGCCGTTCATTGCCGTCTACGTAGCGGACGACGAGGCGGCGCGCGACAGCACGCTGCGAGGGGCCACGCCGTCGATCCGGCCGCTGCTGCCTCGCTCGCTGTCGGAGCTCAAGGGCTGGGACACCACGCCACGGGCCCGGGCCGCGCGCGTCATCGACCGGCTCGAGGACGTAATCCCGGGCATCACAGCGCGTTTCGGCGAGAACTGCCCCCGGCAGGCCCTGGTGTTGCCGCTGGGAGAAAACTCGAACGCCGGGGCGGTGGTGATCGGGGCCAATCCGCGGCGTCCCCTTGATTCGATGTACCGCGGGTTCTGCCAACTGCTCGCCGATCAGCTGTCCGCGGCGTTCGCCTCGGCCGTCTCCTACGAACAGCAGCGGCGCCGGGCCGACGCGCTGGCCGAATTGGACCGTGCGAAAACGGCTTTCCTCACCAACGTCAGCCACGAGTTCCGCACGCCGCTCACGCTGCTGCTCGGACCCCTCGACGATGCGCTGACCGAAGCGGCGCCGGGAACCGCATTGGCGGATCGCCTGAGCACCGCCGCCCGCAACGCGCGGCGCCTGCAGCGCCTGGTGGACTCGCTCCTCGACTTCTCCCGCATCGAGGCCGGCCGCGCGAACGCGAAGTTCGCGTGTACCGACGTGGGCGCGCTTACCGCCCACATAGCATCGTCGTTCACCGAGCTCTGCCATCGGGCGGGGCTCGATCTCGTGGTGAACTGCTCGCCGGTACTGGCCGACGTCGACCCGGGCATGTGGGAGACGATCGTCCTGAACCTGCTGTCGAACGCAGTCAAATACACTCTGCGGGGAACGATTTCGGTCGAGGTGCGCGCCGAACCCGAGCACTGCGTCGTCACCATGCGCGACACCGGAGTGGGGATCGCCGCCGCGGACCTGGACCGCCTGTTCGAGCGCTTCTACCGGGCCGACAACCTGCGCGGCCGCAGCGTTGAGGGCACCGGCATCGGCCTCTCGCTGGTGCGCGGGCTCGTCGAACTGCACGGCGGAACCGTGCAGATCGACAGCGAAGTGGACCGCGGCACGACGGTGACCATCCGGTTGCCGCAATCTATCGGCACGACGGCCGACCAGTCGCCCGCCGGCCCGCTGGACGAGACCAACCCCTACGTGGCGGAGGCCCGCCAATGGCTGGCGCCGGTTCCGGAACGCGACTCCTCGGCCGCCGCGACCGAAAAGTCTCGCCAATTGGTGCTGATCGCCGACGACAACGCCGACATGCGAGACCATCTCGACCGGGTGCTGTCGCCCCATTGGGAGACGGTCCTTGCCGCAGACGGTGAGTCGGCACTGGCGGCGACCCGAAGCCTGCGCCCGGACGCGGTCATCACCGACGTCATGATGCCGGGCGTCGACGGCTTCGGACTGGTGACTGCCATCCGGGCGGACCCCCAGTTGGCGGCGACGCCGGTCCTCATGCTGTCCGCCCGGGCCGGCGCGGAGGCGGTCGACGAGGGTTATGCCGCTGGCGCCGACGACTACCTGCCCAAGCCGTTCCGGTCCCAGGAACTGATCGACCGGTTGAAGTCGCGGCTGTCCGCGGTGGCCCGCGAGCGCGACCGCCAGCGTCGTGCGGCGGCCTCCGATCTGTTGCCACTCGACTCGGCGCTGCAGGCCACCGACTCGGTCGCCGGGATCTTGGCCGCCCTGCTGGAGTCGCCGTTCGGCTCGGCCGACGCCGCAGCCGTCACGATCGGCGTCCTCGACGGCGAACGCCACATCCGGTTCGAATACGCCGGCGACCTGCCCGTTGAATTGCGCGACCGCTACCACGTGACAGAACTCGACTCCCCGGTGGTCGGGGCCGACGTCGTGCGCACCGGCGAGCCGATGGTCATCACGGACACGTTCGACCTGCCCCCGCGCTACGAACACGCCGTGCAGGACACCGCCGACAGCGTTCGGGCCTGCGTCGCCAATCCATTGCGGGATCACACGGGCCGCGTCATCGGCGTGCTGGGCCTGCTGTGGTCCTCGCCGCGCCAGTTCGACGCGGCCGAACTCGAGGCGTTCGGCCGCATTGCCGAGCTGACGTCCTCGGCGTTGGACCGGGTTCGCGTCATGGCGCGCGAACACCGCATCGCCGTCGACTTCCAGGAGCATCTGCTGGACCTGGACCGGGGCTCGACCGCGGCCGTCGTGGCCGCCGTCTACCAGCCCGCCGGTGAGGCGATGCGCGTCGGCGGCGACTGGTATTCGGTCACCCCCCTGGATCGCGCCGGCCGGGTCGGGATATCGGTGGGCGACGTCGTCGGACACGGGCTGGCCGCCGCGATCGTGATGAGCAGGCTGCGCGCCGCGGTCGCCGCCTCGGCCCTCACCGCGGGCGAACCGGGCGCGGTGCTCGGGGCGCTGGATCGGTACGGCGCCAGCGTCGCGGGCGCCCGCTGCGCGACGGTGGCCTACGCGCTCGTCGAGACCGAACCGGACACCGGTTGCGCCACCGTCCGGTACAGCTGCGCCGGCCACCCCTATCCGCTGCTGGTCTTTCCCGACCATCGCGCCGTGTTCCTGACGTTCGGGCGGCGTCTGCCGGTGGCCGTCAAGGAACACGATGCCGAGAGCTATCCGTCCGGCGCCACCGCGACGGCGAATCTGCCGCCGGGAAGCCTGATCCTGCTGTACACCGACGGGCTCATCGAGCGCGCCGGCGAGACGCTCGATGACGGGCTGGGCCGCCTGAAGGCCGCGGCCGCGGAATGCGTCGACCTTCCGGTCGAGGCGGTGTGCGCCGAGCTGCTGTCCCGGCTGACCCCGCCCGGCGGCTACCGGGACGACGTCGTGGTGCTCGCGCTGCGGCCGAGCCACGACTGCCCGCGCAGCTTCGCCACCGTGGTCACGGCCGCGCCGGGCCAGATTCCGGTGGCGCGCGAGCGGTTACACAACTGGCTGGCCGGCAACAACGTCGACCCGAAGCGCGAAATGGACATCCTGTTGGCGACCGGCGAGGCCGTGACCAACGCGATCGAGCACGGCAGTGACGGCGAGCCGCGCCGAACGGTCTCGGTGGAGGCCTTCCTGCGCCGGCAGACGGTTGCGGTCACGGTCAGCGACACCGGGCGGTGGGTGGGCGATTCCTCGGCCAGCCTGCGCAGCAGGCGGCGCGGCCGCGGTCTGACCCTGATCGGCGGGCTGGCCGATCACGTCGACACGTTCCGCACCGCCGGGGGCACCCGGGTCACGCTGCGGTTCGACAACGTCGCCGGGACCGCTTGACCCGCTCTCAGGCCTCTTCCATCGCCTCGCCGAGCTCTTCGAGGAGCTTGTTGTGGTGGTTGCTGGCCAGCAGGTGGCCGGCGGCGATCACCACGGCCACCGGCCAGTCGATGAGTTCGAGCGCCGCGAGGGCGGCCAGGCCCCCGAAATAGGCCAGCTGCTCGGGCCGGGGGATTTCCATCTGACCGACCACCGGAAGGTTGACGTGGAACGTTTCGCCTTCACGGATCTTTTGCACCGCATCGCGCTGCGATGTCCCCCTGCGTGACTTCTTTTCCGCCATCATTTGCCTTTCGGTAACGAAGGGTTTGCCGACTCGCCGGGTACTGCGACCACCGTCGGACTTATGTCGACGATGACCGACACCGGGGGCGATCCGCTGGTTTCCTCTATTGCTCTGGTGCTGAAGGTGCCGCTACTGGAACTCTATGCGCTGCTATGGCGGGCCGGGGTCGTCGAGGTTCGTGCACCTCAGCGGGTGCATCGGCCGATCTGTCCGGACCCGTCAGCACACGATTCAGGACGCCGATCGCGACGGTCGCCGCGGCAGCGGATCCCAGCCCCTGCGCCCAGCCGACTGGACCCAGCGGTGTGCAGCCGAGCAACTGGCTGACCACCGGGATGCTGATCAGCGTCCCCATCGCAGCGAGCGAGCCCGCCGCGGTGAACACCACCAGCGGGGCACGTGAATCCAGCAGGGTTTGACCCAGCTCGGCGCCCACCAGGGCGACCAGCGCGACCGTGGATGCGCGCTGCGGACGACCGGTGACGCTTCCCATCGCCCACGCCGCCGTGGTCGCGGCCGCCGTGGTGACGCCGCGGATGGCGACGGCACGCCACAGCGCGGGCTGATCTGGGCCCCGGATGCCCGGGTCGACCGGGCCGCTGGGCTTGCTGACCGCGAGGGCCGCGGCGGGCAGGGCGTCGGTCATCATGTTCACCAGGAGCAGTTGTCGCGTGTTCAGCGGCGAGGTCCCGGTGATCGCGCTGCCGACGATGGCGAACAACACCTCGCCGGCGTTGCCGCCGAGCAGCACGGACACGGCGGCCTGCACCCGCTGCCAGAGTTGGCGGCCCTCCTCGATGGCGTGCAGCAGGCCCTCGATGCGGGCGTCGACCAGCACCACGTCGGCCGCCATGTGCGCAGGGTCGCTGCCGCCGGCGACGACGCCGATGCCGACGGTGGCGGCCCGGATGGCGGCGGCGTCGTTCGCCCCGTCGCCGACCATCGCGGTGCGCACGCCCGCGCTTTCGAGCGTCTGAACGACCTGGACCTTGTTCTCCGGTGTCATCCGAGCGAAGATCACCCGCTCGGTCACGACGCGTGCCTGATCCTTGCGCGACATCGCATCCCATTCGGCGCCGCTGATCACCTGTTCGGCCGTCACGCTCAGCCCGAGCTCTTCGGCGATGGCCCTGGCGGTGATCGGGTGGTCCCCGGTGATCAGCTTGACGCCCACCGACAGCCGGCGCAGGTCCGCGAGCAGGTCTGCCGCTTCGACGCGCGGGGTGTCGGACAAACCGAGGAACCCGGTCAGGGTCAGCCCGTCCCGCGCGAAATCGGCGATATCGTCGGGTTCCCGCTGGATCGCCGCGGCCTGGGCCGGGCTCAGCTGCCGTCGCGCCACCGCTATCACCCGCAGGCCGTTGCCGGCCATCTCAGCGACCGTCTCCTCCATGGTCGGGCTCACGTTGCCGCAGGCCGCCAGCACCACTTCGGGCGCACCCTTGACGGTCAGCTCGGTGTCCGTCACGGAGGCGGAGAACGACCGTCCGGAGCGGAACGGCAGGTGCGCGACGGGTGCGTTCGAGTTGTGCCCATTAACGGCGGCGGCGGCCTCGACGATGGCGACATCGGTGGCGTGCACGTGCGGTCCGCCGTTGGACACCGGCGCGGCGTGCGCGGCGCAGCGCAGCACCTCTTCGCGCGACGTCTCCGGCGCCGCAACGACCTCGGCCACCCGCAACCGGTTCTGGCTGAGCGTTCCGGTCTTGTCGAAGCAGACCACGTCGATGCGGCCGAGCGCCTCCACCGAACGCGGAACGCGCACCAGCGCGCCGAACTTCGTCAGCCGCCGCGCCGACGCCGCTTGCGCCAGGGTCGCCACCAACGGCATTCCCTCGGGAACCGCCGCGACGGCGATGGCGATGCCGCTGGCGACCGCCTGGCGCAGGACCGAGCCCCGCACCAGCCCCAGCACGCTGACCAGCGCGCCGCCCGTCATGCTGACCGGGAAGGCCCGGTTGGTGAGCTGGCTGAGCTGGTGCTGCAGACCGATGTCCGACGACAGGTCACCGGACACCAGCTCGGCGGCGCGGCGTTCCTGGGTGTCCGCCCCGACCGCGGTCACCACCGCGACCGCGGTACCCGCCACCACGGTCGTCCCGGCGTAGAGCATGCAGCGGCGCTCGGCCAGCGCGGCGCCGGGGGTCGGCTCGACCTGCTTCTCCACCGACAGCGATTCACCGGTCAGCGTCGACTCGTCGACCTCGACGTCGACCTCCTCGAGGATCCGGGCGTCGGCGGGCACCACCTCGTGGGTGCGCACCTCGATGACGTCGCCGGGCTGCAGCTGCGCCGCGATGACGTCGGCGTACACCCGATCCCCCTCACCGTCGGCGAGGACCTTGCGGGCTGGTGGAATCTGTTGTGCGAGAAGGTGATTCAGCCGGTTCTCGGCGCGCAGCCGCTGGCTGGCCGCCAGCATGGAGTTCCCGGCCAGCACCGAGAAGACCAGGACGGCGTCGACCGGCGAGCCGAGCACCGCGCTGGCCGCCGAGCCCAGCGCCAGCACGGGGGTCAGCGGGTCGGTCAACTCGGCGCGGACGGCGGAAACGAACTGCAGGAAGGCATGCGCGCGCGTTTCGGGCCGCGGGGCGCCGAGGGCGGCCAGCGCGAGTTGCGTCGGATCACCTTCGGGCTCCGAGTCCGGAGCCGGCAACGCCCGGCGGACGTGCTCGACCGCCATCGCATGCCATTCCTGTACGGGGGCCGGGCGCGGGGTGTCCGCCTTGAGGATGCCGCGCGCCAACAGATATCCCGACATCAGACCGGCGGCCGCGCCGCTGGTCACCGGCCCGCGCCCGATGCCGCGGACTCCCGGGATCATCAGCAGTGAGCCCATCGCCGTCGCGCCGGCCGAGATCCCGACGCCGCGTTGGGCGGCGGCGCGGGCCGCCGGGAGCGCGTGCAGTACCCGCCAGGCGGCCGACAGGTCGGGCAGCAGCAGATCGGCATACCACGGCGGCGGGCCGGCGCCGGGCTCGGGCATCATGCCCAGCGCCACGTCGGCCGACCAAATCGCCTGCGCCCCGGGCGATGACAGCACCGCGACCGTGCGGCCCGCCTCCTGCAGATCCGCCACGGCGCGGCCCAGGGCGTCGTCGATGGACCCCCGCTGCAGCGGCCTGATCTCGTCGAACGCGGGGCGCAATTCACCCAGCGAATCGTCCTCCACCGAAACCAATTCGGATCCCGTCCGGTGCGCCTCGGCGACAACGGCCGACGCCAACGGATCGTGCGTGAAGCAGAACAGCGCCTCCACTGTGGCCGTCGGCTCGCTGGCCGAGATTCCGGGCACCGGGTGCCAGCCCGGCCGCAACCGATTCTTTTCCAGCATCAGCTGGGCGCGCGACCACGCCGCGGACAGCTCGGCTTCCCGGGCGCCGCGGATGAGCGACACCCGCAGGCTCGTGGTGCACAACACCCGCGGGTCGATGACGATCGCGTCCACCCGGTCCAGGCGGCGCAACGCCTCCGGACGCAACGACAGGACCGCGTGCCGGTCGGCCAGCCCCTGCCCGAGCGCCGCCGCGAAGGCCTCGGGCGTGGTGCGGTTGGCCGCCGGGGTGGTCACCAGGACGGCCAGGGCCGCCTGGTGCAGGTTGCGGGTGGTGGCGCCGACGACCCCGGCGCTGATCGCCTGAACGAGCGCGAATCGGTCGCCGTGGTGATCGGCGGGGCGGCCGCGCGGCGGCTTCGACCCCGCCGACGCGTCAGTGCGCGGGTGATCGGCGTGCCCGGCCAGCTGCGGCTCGTGCTGGACCCAGGCCCGCGCCTCCGCGCGGCATTCGGCGGCTTTCAGCGACTGCATCAGCAGACCCACCGACAGCGACGCGGGAGACAGCGTGAGGGTTTCCGCGGTCGTCACCGCCAGCGCAAGCACGGTGTCGGTCGCGGGCCGGCCGATGCGGTCCTCGAGCAGGCGGCGCAGCCACGGTTGGTAGTCGACGGCCACCACGGCCGCCAGGACGCCGATGGGCATCCGTGGCCAGCGCAGCGCCCGCCCGGTCAGCGCTATGGACAGCCCCGCCGCGCTGGCGGCCGCGGTGGCGGCCCGGGTCGCCAGCACCACCCCATCGCCCGGCAGGCTCGTCGGGGGCGGCGCCGGCTTCACGACTTTTTTTGGGGCGCAATGCTTCTCGGCGGCATCGACGATGTGGCACAGCTCCCGCAGCGAGGTGTCCGCGTCATCGATGGTGACCACCACACGCGACAGTGGGTAGTTCAGGGCCGCCGACGCGATCCCCGGATGGGCCAGCAGCGCGTCGAGCACGGCGCGGCCGAGCTCGCCGTCTGGGGCGCCGTCCAGCCCGCGCACCTCGATCCAGGCGCGCTCCTGGCCGCGCCAGCAGCGCCGGCTCAGCGTTGCCGGTATGTCTCGGGGCAGTTCGCCGGAGATCGCCCGGGCGCCTTCGCGCAGCGGAATCGCGGCGATGGTGATGCCGGCCTCGACCAGCGAAGTGGTCGCCTGGACACCCGTCGCGACGGCGCGCAACGGCATGGATCGTCGTATCGCGGTCGCAATGCTCAAAGTGTTTTCGAGCAGTCCCGTTAGTTGGTGCTACGCAACTGGGCGCTGCCGGCCCGGCGTGCGGCGGCCTTCTTGGCCGTCGACTTGCCGGCCGCTTTCTGCGGTGGGGCCTTTTGCGGAGCGGCCTTCTGCGGCGCCGGCTCGACCGGTACCGCCTTGAGGCTCGCCTTGGCCGGCTCGCGCTTGCGGCTCAGCCGTTGCAGCAGGAGGGCGCTGCCGCCGACCGCCAGCAGCACGGGCCACTCGACCAGACCGGCGACGCCGAGCGCACCGAAGGCGACCGCCGCCGCCGGGGCCGAGTGGCTGCCGGTACTCATTCCCTTTTTGACGCCCTCGGCGGCTCCGGTGACGCCACCGATTACTCCGTTGACCGCCGCGCCACCCACAGCGCCGGCGGCCGCGGTCGTCGTGGCCGCCGCGCGACTCACCGCCTGACCCACGCCTCGGACCGCTCCGCCGATGACACTCATGCTGACTCCCTGGCTTTACATGCCCTTGCCGCGAACCCGCGTCATCAGCGAGGAATACCCACTGAACGCAGCGTTAACGGCAAAACAACACTGTTTGTCGCTTCTAACGAATCAAAGCCTGCCACCTCGCAAACGCGCAGACAACGAGCAGCCGCATTTAATTTGCCTGAGCTTAACCCGGTTGTGATTACGGCGCGAACGCAGAAAACGCGATTTAGCCTTGCCTTACGTCGATCTGCACCGGGGCGTGATCGCTCGCGGCCTTCCCCTTGCGCTCCTCGCGGACGATCTGGGCGTCCGTCACCCGTTCGGCCAGTTTCGGGGAGGCGAGGATGAAATCGATACGCATGCCTTGCCGTTTCGGGAACCGCAACTGCGTGTAGTCCCAGTAGGTGTACACGCCCGGCCCGGGCGCGAAAGGCCTTACCACGTCGGCGAATTGCGCGTCGACGATGGCGCCGAACGCGCGGCGCTCCGGCTCGGAGACGTGGGTGGCGCCGGCGTAGAACTCGGTGGACCAGACGTCGTCGTCGGTCGGGGCGATGTTCCAGTCACCGGCCAGCGCGATCTGCGCGGTGGGCTCGTCGCGCAACCAGCCGGCCGCCGTATCACGCAGCGCGGCAAGCCATTCCAGCTTGTAGGTGTAGTGCGGATCACCCAGCGCGCGGCCGTTGGGCACGTACAGGCTCCAGACCCGGATGCCGCCGCAGGTGGCCGCCAGCGCACGGGCCTCGGCCGTCGCGGCCACCTCCGGCTTGCTGCTCCAGGTGGGCTGGCCGTCGAAGCCGATCTGCACGTCATCGAGACCGACGCGGGAGGCGATCGCCACGCCGTTCCACTGATTGAAGCCGACATGGGCCACCTCGTAGCCGAGTTCGAAAAACGGCAGGGTGGGAAATTGGCCGTCGGAACACTTGGTCTCCTGCATGGCCAACACGTCGATGTCGGCACGGGCCAGCCAGTCGACGACGCGGGGCAGGCGGCTGCGAATCGAATTCACGTTCCAGGTGGCCAGCCGGAGGCGCCCTTGGGGCATGGCTAGACCGTATCCCAGGCGGGGGAGCGGGCCGGAAAGTAGCGGCGGCGGTGGTGCGCCCGAAAGCCGAGCGCGTCGGCGAGCGCCATCGAAACACCGGTGTCCGGGACGACGAGGTATCCGCGAGTGGCGCCGCGCGCGGCGGCCCAGGCCAACAGCGCCTCGCACGCGGCCGCGGTCGCCGGGTCCTCGGCTTGCTTCGGCGACAGCCCCACCCACCGCGTGCCGTCGGGCGCGTCGGTCACGGCCACCCGAGCAAGCTCCAGCTCGCCGCCGCTGGCCGGTTCGGCCGAAGGGGAGACGTCGCGCACCAACACGCGTTCGGTGTGTTCTGCGCGCAGCCCCGGTGGCAGCGGCAACAAGCGATCCGGAATCGCCAGCCGCGGCGTCAGGCCGCGGCTCTCATACCAGGCCGCGATGGCCGCGACGGTGCCCAGGTGCGCCGAAACATCGAGCGGCACAGCGTAATCGACGCCATCCCCGGCGCGCAGCAGCCAGCCCTCGAGCCAGGCGCGTTCCCTCCCGGGCGACGCGGCGGCGGCCGCGTGCTCGAGTGCCCGGATCTCGGAGGTGCGTACCGGCGCGTCGGTCAGCACCCGCAGCGCGACCACGTCGTCGGCCGCCACCTCTACGACCGCGCCGGTCTTGGTCCGAACGCGCACCACCGGCTCGACCGCCAACAGGTGTCCCACCGCATCGGTCAGCGGCGGGATCGAGCCTTTCGCGCGCCGGTAGCGAAGCGTCACCCGCGTGCCCGGCTCCGGCCACGAGAACATCAGTGGCCGAAGGGGTCCGGCCCTTCGCCGGGCAGCCACGACAAGCCCGGGACGCCCCAGCCGTGGGACTTGACCGCACGCTTGGCGCTGCGGGCGTGGCGACCGATCAGGCGGTCGAGGTACAGAAAGCCGTCCAGGTGACCGGTCTCGTGCTGCAGCATCCGCGCGAACAGGCCGGTGCCCTCGATTTCGACCGGCTTGCCGTCGGCATCCAGGCCCGTGACCCGGGCCCAGGTGGCGCGGCCGGTGGGGAACGACTCGCCGGGGACCGAGAGGCAACCCTCGTCGTCGGTGTCCGGGTTCGGCATGGTCTCCGGCACCTCGGAGGTCTCCAGTACCGGGTTGACCACCACGCCGCGGCGGCGGTCGGTCCGGCCGCGGTCGTCGGCGCAGTCGTAGACGAAGACCCGCAACGCGACGCCGATCTGGTTGGCGGCCAGGCCGACTCCGTGCGCGGCGTCCATGGTTTCGTACATGTCGGCGATCAGCCCCGGCAGATCCGCCGGCAGCGACCCGTCGGCGCCCACGGGCACCGGCTGCGTCGGGGTGTGCAAGACCGGATCCCCGACGATCCGAATCGGTACGACTGCCATGGTCGGCTAAGCTACCGCACGCCCGCGCGCCTCGAAGCCGGCCATGTTCGCTCGGGCAATCTGAGCCAATCGGCCGACTCGCGGGTCTGGATGACGGCTTGAGGGTTTGCGCCGTGGTTCAATATTCGCCGAAACACGCCCTCAGGTAAGTCAAGTCATCTAGAGCAGCCGAGAATCGCCGGAAGGGTCCAGGGGAAGCTATATGGACAGCGCCATGGCGCGGGCAAATCGATCGGGGGACGATGCCGAGATCGCAGATGGCCTCACCCGCCGCGAGCACGACATCCTCGCCTTCGAACGTCAGTGGTGGAAATTCGCGGGCGTAAAAGAAGAAGCAATCAAAGAGCTGTTCTCGATGTCGGCGACGCGCTACTACCAGGTGCTCAACGCGCTCGTGGATCGGCCGGAGGCGCTGGCCGCCGACCCGATGCTGGTGAAGCGGTTGCGGCGGCTGCGTGCCAGCCGTCAGAAGGCGCGGGCCGCGCGGCGCCTCGGCTTCGAGGTGACCTGACTCGCTACAGTGGGCTCGATGAAAGAGCGAGTCCCCGATTCCACGGGGCTGCCCCTACGGGCCATGGTGATGGTGCTGTTGTTCCTGGGGGTCATTTTCCTGCTGCTCGGCTGGCAGGCGCTGGGGTCGTCCGGCAGCTCCGACGAGGACTCGTCGGCGGCCGTCTCCACCTCGACCACCACCAGCTCCGCCACCCCGACCAGCGCTAAGCCCGCGGGCAACCGGTCCGAGGTCCAGGTGTACAACATCTCGGCCAAAGAGGGCGTCGCCGCCCACACCAAGGATCAGCTCACGACCGCCGGGTTCAACGTCACCAAGGTCGACAACATGACCGTGCCCGATGTGTCGGCCACCACGGTGTATTACACCGACGCCGACGACGAGCACGCGACCGCCGACGCGGTGGGCAAGGCACTGGGCGCGCCGGTCGAACCCCGCATTCCCGCGCTGGCCGGCCAACCGCCCGGGGTCATCGTCCTCGTTACGGGCTGACGACCCCCGGAGCGGTTAGGCTTCCGCTATGCCTCAGCTCGCTGGTCGCCGCACTGCCGCCGTCGCCATGTCCGCGCTTTCCGCAGCCGCTTCCGTCGCCCTGCTGGGGGCGTGTTCGTCGCCCCAACACGCCTCGTCCTCGCCGGGCACCACGCCGGCGGTGTGGACCGGATCGCCGGCGCCGGCGGGAACCGGTACCCCGGAGGGTGGGCCGGTCGCCGCGCCGTCGGGGCCGAGCATCGTCACCCACCTGAAGGCGCCCGACGGCACCCAGGTCGCGACCGCGACCTTCCAGTTCAACAACGGCTACGCCACCGTCACCATCGAGACGACGGCCAACGGGGTGCTGACGCCCGGCTTCCATGGGGTGCACATCCACAAGGTCGGCAAGTGTGAGCCCAACTCCGTGGCCCCGACCGGTGGTGCGCCGGGTGATTTCCTGTCCGCCGGTGGGCACTTCCAAGTGCCCGGGCACGCCGCCGAGCCCGCCAGCGGTGACCTGACCTCGCTCCAGGTGCGCAAGGACGGGTCCGCGATGATGATGACCACGACGGACGCGTTCGCCATGGACGACCTGGTCTCCGGGCAGAAGACCGCGATCATCATTCACGCCGGCGCCGACAACTTCGCCAACATCCCGCCGGAGCGCTACAGCCAGACCAACGGGACGCCGGGGCCCGACCAGACGACGATGACCACCGGTGACGCCGGCAAGCGGGTCGCGTGCGGTGTAATCGGTGCCGGCTAACAGGGCCCACGCGCGTATCGATTTCGCCCGTTCACCGAGGCCGACCCTCGGCGTGGAGTGGGAGTTCGCGCTCGTCGACGCGCAGACCCGCGACCTGAGTAACGAGGCCACGGCGGTCATCGCCGAGATCGGCGAAAACCCGCGCGTGCACAAGGAGTTGCTGCGCAACACGGTCGAAGTCGTCAGCGGTGTCTGCCATTCCACGTCAGAGGCGATGGAGGATCTGCGGCAGACCCTGGGCCCCGCGCACCGCATCGTCCGCGACCGGGGAATGGAGTTCTTCTGTGCCGGCGCACACCCGTTCGCGCAGTGGTCGACCCAAAAGCTCACCGACGCACCCCGGTACGCCGAACTGATCAAGCGCACCCAATGGTGGGGACGCCAGATGTTGATCTGGGGCGTACACGTGCACGTCGGGATCTCTTCGGCACACAAGGTGATGCCGATCATGACGTCGTTGCTGAAGTACTACCCGCACCTGTTGGCGCTGTCGGCATCCTCGCCGTGGTGGACCGGCGTGGATACCGGGTACGCCAGCAACCGCGCGATGATGTTCCAGCAGTTGCCCACCGCCGGGCTGCCGTTCCAATTCCAGACCTGGGCGGAGTTCGAGGGCTTCGTCTACGACCAGAAGAAGACCGGCATCATCGACCATGTCGACGAAGTCCGTTGGGACATCAGGCCTTCGCCGCACCTGGGCACGATCGAGGTGCGGGTGTGTGACGGCGTGTCCAACCTGCGGGAGCTGAGTGCGCTGGTGGCGTTGACGCATTGCCTGGTGGTCGATTTGGACCGCCGGCTGGAAGCCGACGAGACGCTGCCGACCATGCCGCCGTGGCACAACCAGGAGAACAAGTGGCGCGCCGCCCGCTACGGGCTGGACGCGATCATCATCCAGGACGCCGACAGCAACGAGCGGCTGGTCACCGAGGATCTCGACGACGTGCTGAATCGCCTTGAGCCCGTGGCCAAGTCGTTGCACTGCGTTGACGAGCTGGCCGCGGTGGCCGAGATTCCCCGCCGGGGTGCCTCGTACCAGCGGCAGCGCCGGGTGGCCGAGGAGCACGACGGCGACCTGCGGGCGGTCGTCGACGCGCTGGTGAGCGAGCTGGAGATCTGATGGAGCTGGCGATGTTCCCGCTGGAGTCGGCGCTGCTGCCCGACCAGGACCTGCCGTTGCGGATCTTCGAGCCGCGCTACGGCGCGCTGGTACGGCATTGCCTCGACACCGGCGACCCGTTCGGCGTGGTGCTGATCTCCCGGGGCCGCGAGGTGGGCGGCGGCGACGCCCGCTGCGATGTCGGCGTGCTGTCCGAGATCACCGAATGCGTCGAGCACGGCGCCGGTCGCTACTCGATGCACTGCCGGACCGGTGAACGGATCCGGGTGTCCGAATGGCTGCCTGACGATCCCTACCCGCGGGCGACGGTGACGCCGTGGCCCGACGAGCCGGGGGACCCGGTCACCCTGGCGCAGCTGCTGGAGGTCGAGGACAAGGCGATGGCGCTGTTCGAGCGGATCGCCGACGCGCGCGGCGTGGTGCTGCCGGACCGCTCGGACCTGCTGGGCCCCGCCACGGCCGACGATCCCGGACAACGCCTGTACGCGTTGGCATCTCGCATCCCGATCGGCACGGCCGACCGGTACACGGTGCTGTCGGCGCCGTCGGCGGCCGAGCGCCTGGCCGCGCTGCGCGAGGCCTTGGCCGCGGTCGCCGAGGTGGTGGAGTTCCAGCTCTCCGAATAGTCCGAGAGGGGATTGCATGAAGGTTCAGCTACAGGTCAACGGCTCACCGGTGGATGCGGCGGAAAGCGCGGCCGACATCGCCGCGACGGGAGCCGACGGCCTGTTCACCTTCGAGGGCCAGCACGACGTGTTCTTCCCGCTGATCATCGCCGCCGGCACGACCAACCTGGAGCTGATGACCAACGTGGCGATCGCCCCGCCGCGCAGCCCGCTGCACCTGGCGCACGCCGCCTACGACCTGCAGCTCTACAGCGGGGGCCGGTTCCGGCTCGGCCTGGGCTCACAGGTGAAGGCGCACATCGAAAAGCGTTACGGCAGTAAGTGGGAGCGGCCCGCGGCGCGGATGGCCGAAACCGTCGCGGCGATCAAGGCGATCTTCGCGGCCTGGGAAGGCAAGCGCCCGCTGGACTTTCGCGGCGAGTTCTTCACCCACACCATCATGGCGCCCAACTTCAACCCGGGGCCCAACCCGTTCGGGCCGCCACCGGTGCTGCTGGGCGCGCTGGGCCCGGTGATGACGCGCACCGCCGCCGAAGTGGCCGACGGGCTGCTGGTGATGCCGTTCAACAGCGCCCGCCATTTCGCCGAGCGCACCGTCCCCGCGGTCGCCGACGGGCTGCGCCGCGCGGGCCGATCCTCCGACGGATTCCAGATCATCGCCCAGGCCATGGTCGCCGTCGGCCGCGACGAGGCCGACCTGGCCGCCGCGGTCGACGGTGTGGCAGCACTCATTTCGTTCTACGGGTCGACCCCGGCCTACCTGCCGGTGCTGGAGGCCGAGGGGTGGGCCGACGTCCAGCCCGAGCTCAACGCCCTGTCCAAGCAGGGCCGCTTCGCCGAGATGCGGCGGCTGATCGGCGACGAGATGGTGGCCCGGATCGGCATCGTCGGCACCCCCGAGCAATGCGCCGAGCAGATCGCCGCCCGGTTCTCCGAGCACGCCGCCGAGGTGTGCTGCTACTTCCCCGGCTACACGCCGCGCACCGCGGACGTCGCCGACCTGATCGGTGCGCTGCACCGCGCCCCGGTCCTGCGATGAGCCCCGATCTGACCGTCGACGTCGATGCGGGCGTGGCGGTACTCACGCTCAACCGGCCCGAGCAGCTCAACGCCTACACCGCCGAGATGGGCGCAATGCTGAGCCGCGCGTACGCCGAGTGCGACGGCGACGACGACGTCCGGGCCATCGTCGTGACCGGCGCGGGCCGCGCGTTCTGCGCCGGGGCCGACTTCTCCGGCGACACAAGCCCATTCGAGGCGCCGGCCGCGGAGTTCTCGGCGTCACCGATCAGCCCGGCGGCATTCGAGTTGCGCAAGCCGGTGATCGCCGCCCTCAACGGCCACGCGATCGGCATCGGTCTGACCATCGCCCTGCAGGCCGACCTGCGCATCGTCGCCGAGGACGCCAAATACGGTGTGGTGCAGGTCCGTCGGGGAGTACTCCCCGACTGCATGTCGCACTGGACGCTGGCGCAGCTGACCACGCTGGGGGTGGCCGCGGACATCCTGCTCACGGGGCGAACATTCGGCGGGGCCGAGGCCGTGGCGCTCGGCATCGCAAACCGGGCGCTGCCGGCCGGCCAGGTGCTCGACCACGCGGTGGGGCTGGCTCGCGACATCGCCGTCAACGTGGCGCCGATGTCGGCGGCGCTGTGCAAGCGGCTGCTGTGGGACACCGCGATCAACGGCTACACCCCGCAGCAGGTCGCCGCGCTGGAAACACGGCTGCACCAACGCGTGATGGGCAGCGCGGACGCGCGCGAAGGGGTGGCCGCCTTCCGCGAGCGCCGGCCGCCGTCGTTCACGTCGCGGCTGTCCCGCGAGTGGACCCCACTCCCGGAAACGTGAGCTTCTCCGAGATCTCCCACCACTGGTCCGCGCGCCGCTCGTCGCGAGCGTAGGGGGCCGGTTCGCTGATCCCGCAGTCTTCGAGATACAGCCCCCCGCGACCGGCGAGCTCCGGGCTGACCGCCGCCCACACCTGGGTGGCCGCACCGCGGTCGGGCGTGGTGACGTCGAGCCGCTCGCCCGTCGGTTTACGCAGCCGCGAGAAGTCCGCCCGGGACATGTGCCGGGCGAGCGAGGTGGCCACCGTGCCGGGATGGACGGCGTAGGCCCGGATTCCGTCGTCGCGCAGGCGCCGATCGGCTGCCACGGCGTGCAGGATGTTCGCCGTTTTCGACGCGCCGTACGCGGCGAACTTGTCGTACTCGCGGCGCGCCCAGTTGGGATCGTCGAAGTCGACGTCACCCATGATGTGGCCCGCGGACGACAGGTTGACGATCCGGGCCCCGCCGGCGGCGGCGAGCCGCGGCACCAGGAGCCGGGTCAGTTCGAAGTGCCCGAAATGGTTGGTGCCGATCTGCATCTCGAATCCATCGCTCGTCCTGCCGAACGGTGTGAACATCACGCCGGCGTTGTTCATCAGAACGTCGATGGCCGGGGCGATGTCGCCGATCGCGGTCGCCGCCGCCCGGACGCCCGCCAGCGTCGTGAGGTCGAGCTCGACCGCCGACGTCCGCGCGCCGGGCACCTCGGCCGCGATCCACCCTGCCGCCTCCGAAAGCGCCGCCGGGTTGCGGGCGGCCAGGACGACGTGCGCGCCAGCGGCGGCCAGCGCGCGGGCCGCCTCGCGCCCCAACCCAGATGACGCGCCGGTGATCACACAGACCTTGCCGGACAGGTCGATTCCGTCGACGACGGCCAGCGCGGTCGGTGGCTCGGTCATCTGGCCAACTGCCACAGGGGAATCACGACCGATTCTTTGGCGTCCTGCGTCATGGCGAGCGCCACGTTACACGCGTCGGCTCAATGCAATCCGCCGGTCGGCGCTCAAGCCGCCCTCGAAGCCGGCGCGATCGAGACCGGGCGCTCCCGGGCCGCATCCGAAACGGGCTCGGCCGAAGCGGGCGCGTTTCTGATGCCGAGGCCGCCGACGACGGCGCCGATGAAGAACAGCAGCGAGCTGACCTCCAGCAGCCGGGCAAAGCCGGCGTCGGTCATCCTGTTGGCGGTGATCACTCCCACGCAGGCCACGGCGATCAGCGCGGACGTCCGCCCGGTCGCGTTCTGGATCGCGGCGGCGATCCCGCTGTGCGCGGACTTGACGGCGGACAAGTTGACCGTGGTCAGCGGCGTGATCGCCAGGACCATGCCGAGGGCCAGCAGGATCCTGCCCGGCAATACGTCTGTGACGACGTGCAATTGGTGCGCGGTGGGGCCGATGAGCAGCAGCCCCGCCCCCGCCAGCGCCGGGCCCGAGATCAGGAAGATCCTCGACCCGAACCGTGCGGCCAAGCCGCCGACTCCGCGGGCGAACAACAACGACATGATGGGGCTGGGCAGCGTGACCAGGCCCGCGGCGGTGGCCGAATACCCGGCGACCTCTTGCATGTACAGACCGATGGCCAACGAGCCCATCGTGATGCCGCCGTAGACGAACGCGGTGAGCAGGTTGGCTCCGGCGAAATTGCGGGTCGTGAACAGGCTGAGCGGCACCATCGGGTGCGCCGTGCGGCGCTGCCACGCCACGAACGCGAGCAATGCCGCGACCCCCGTCACCAACGCGGCGTCGACCCGGGCGTCGCCCCATCCCCGTCGGCCCTGTTCGATCAGCGCATAGACCGTGGCGGCCAGGCCGATCGCCGAGAGCGCGGCGCCTACCACGTCGAGGCGGGCGCGTTCGGTGGGCGCGGGCACCCGGCGCAGCCAATACGTCAAGGCGAAGCCGACGGCCATCGGGATCGCCGACAGAATGTAGATCCAGCGCCAGTTCAGGAAGTCCACGGCCAGCCCGCCCAGCAACGGTCCCACCGCGAAGGCGCTGCTGGTCCAGGCCGTCCAGGCCCCGATCGCCGCGGGCCGCCTCGCGACATCGAACGACGAGTTGATCAGGGCCAGCGAGCCGGGGACGAGAAAGGCGCCGCCCAGCCCCTGTACGAGGCGCCCCGCGATCAGCATCGCCGGGGTACCCGCCGTGGCCGCCAGCATCGAGCCCGCTCCAAACGCCGCCAGCCCGAAGCGCATTACCGGGATTCGCCCGAACAGATCGGAGATCGCGCCGCCCGGCAGGACCGTGGCCGCCACGGCGAGCAGGTAGCCGTCGACGACCCATTGCTGCGTGCACATCCCGCCGCCGATGTCACGGGCCGTGGCCGGCAGCGCCAGATTCACGACGGTGCCATCGAGGAACGCGACCATCGACACCATGATCGCCACCGTCATCACCCGCGTCGTCGGAGCGACATCGCGGAGTCTTACGAGTGATGCGGGGATCATCGCGCCGGCGCGTTGTTCATGGGCGCTTCTCCTCGAAGGTGCCGGATCGCATCGGGCCCATTCGGGCCGGATGCTCCCTAGTAGCCAACTGGGTTACGCCTAATCCGACGTTCGTCACGGGCGATAGGTTCACGCCCGCGCATTTCAGCGTTGGGCCATCCGAGTAAGGCCTCGACCGGCGGCGCGCTCGAGCATTCGCGGCGCCAGGGCCCGGTGCAGCGGCCCGATCACGGCCCAGACCGTTCGGGCGCCGAGTCTGCGGCGGTACTGCACGCGGGTGGTGAGTGCGGCCCGGCCGTCCTGGCGTCGCAGCGTCAACTCGCCGCGCATGAGCGGTCCGCGCGCGGTCAGCACGAGTTCGTCGCGATCCGAACGCGCGATCGTCCAGCCGATGATGTGCTCGGGCGACGAATACGGCCCGAGGCGGAATCTCAACACGTGGCGGTGGATCCACGGGACGACGCCGCCACCCGCGCCCCGCCCGACCGCATCGCGGAACGTCTGCTCGGCGGTGCGTGAGTCACCCTGCGGGAGAAGGACTTCGAAGACGTCGGTGTAGTCGGCGCGCCCGGCGGCCGCCGCAATGCGGTGCAGGGTCCACCGCGTGACGACGGCGTGCGCACCGGTGCCGATGACGAGTGCCCGGTAGGCCTTGCCGTGCACGCCAGGGAAGGCCGCCCAGGTCCCGGCGCGCACCCGGGTGCACCCCGCCCCCGCGTCCTCCAGCTCGAACACCCAGCGGTACACCGCGAAGGGGTGCCGGCCCTTCAGCGCGAACCGCTCCGGCGGGCGCGCCTCGTCCAGCGCGAAGCCAATCGGCACGGCCGACGGGTCGCCGGGGTCCCGGCACATCACCCGCAGCAGCGCGGCCCACGTGTCGTCGCGATCCGCGTCGACGGTTATGGCATGCTCATCGATATAGGGTAATCGTTCCATATAGAAGGAATGTACTAGATCATGGCGCCTCCGCGGAAGCATGAAACCGATGTGATCCTCGACGCCGCCCGGGCGCTGGTGCTCGATGGCGGGCCGCGCGCGGCGAGCGTCGCCGCCATCGCCAAGACCAGCGGTGCCCCCGCGGGCACGCTCTATCACCGGTTCGGCAATCGCGACGGCATCCTGACGGCGGCGTGGCTGCGCGCGCTCGAGCGGTTTCAGGCGCGGGCCCTGGCCGCCGACGGCGAAACCCCGGCGGACACCGCAGTCGCCATGGCCGTGGCAGCCGTCAGCTTCGCGCGCGAGCTGCCCGACGACGCCCGGCTGTTGCTGACGATCCGGCCCGGCGACCTGCTCGACGAGGAACCCGACGCGGAGTTCCAGCGGACGCTCGCCGCGATGAACGCGCCACTGACCGAGCGGATCGCGGCGCTGGCCCGGGACCTGTACGGCAACGCCAGGCCCCGGTCCGTCGACGCCGTCGCGCGCGCCGTCGCGGACCTGCCCTACGCGGTGGTGCGGCGCCATGCCCGCGACAACCCGATGCCCAACTGGCTGGAGAACGACGTCGCGGCGTCGGCGCTGGCGGTGCTACGGAGCTTTGGCGAAGGCGCGTAGCGACTCCACCTGCGTGGGATCCAGTGACGGGCGCACGATTTGGCGCGCGGCCGCGATGTCGGCGGCCGTCACGTCGGTGGCGTCGATGGACCGCCGCATCGCGGTCAGCGCCGCCTCGCGCAGCAGCGCCACGCAGTCGGCGGCGCTGTAGCCGTCGAGCCCGGCGGCCACCTCGTCGAGGTCGACGTCGTCGCTCAGCGGGACGGATTTGCCCGCGGTGCGCAGGATTTCGCGGCGGGCGGCGGCGTCGGGCGGTTCGATGAAGACGTGCCGCTCCAGCCGGCCCGGCCGCAGCAGCGCCGGGTCGATCAGGTCGGGCCGGTTGGTGGCGCCCAGCACGACGACGTCGCGCAGCGGGTTGACGCCATCGAGTTCGGTCAGCAGCGCGGCCACCACCCGGTCGGTCACGCCCGAGTCGAAGCTCTGCCCGCGCCGCGGCGCCAGCGCGTCGATCTCGTCGAGGAACACCAGCGACGGGGCGGAATCGCGAGCGCGCCGAAACAGTTCGCGGACAGCCTTTTCCGAGCTGCCCACCCACTTGTCCATCAGCTCGGATCCCTTGACGGCGTGCACGGACAGCTGCCCGGTGCTGGCCAGCGCGCGCACGACGAAGGTCTTGCCGCAGCCGGGCGGCCCGTACAGCAGCACGCCACGCGGCGGTTCGACACCCAACCGGGCGAACGTGTCGGGATGCTGCAGCGGCCACAACACGGCCTCGGTCAGCGCCTGCCGGGCCTCGGCCATGTCGCCGACGTCGTTGAGCGTGACATTGCCGACGGTCACTTCCTCGCTGGCCGACCGGGACAGCGGCCGGATGACGGTCAGCGCGCCGAGCAGGTCGTCCTGGTTCAGCTCGGGTGGCCGGACGTCGGTACTGGCGCGCGAGGCCGCGCGCAGCGCCGCCTCCCGCAGCAGCGCGGCTAGGTCCGCAACCACGAAACCCGGTGTGCGCGCGGCGATCTCGTTGAGATCCAGGGCGCCGGCCGGCACCGATTTCAGCAGCGACTCCAGCAGCGCCTTGCGGGTGCCGGCGTCGGGCAGCGGCAGGCTCAGCTCCCGGTCGCACAGGTCCGGCGCGCGCAGCCGGGCATCGAGCTGGTCGGGCCGCGCGGAGGTGGCGATCAGCGCGACGCCCTCGGTCGCGACCGCGGTGCGCAGCTCGCCCAGGATCAGGGCGGCCACCGGCTCGGGGGTGGCCGGCAGCAGGGCGTCGACGTCGGTGATGAGCAGGACGCCACCGCCCTCGCGGACGGTCTGCACCGCCGAACTCACGGTCTTGAGCCGGTCTTCCGGCGTCAGCGCGCCCACCTCCGGGCCGTCCAGTTTCACCAGCCTGCGGCCGTCGCACACCGCGCGCACCAGCGTCACCTTGCCGACGCCGGCCGGACCCGACACCAGCACGCCGAGGTTGGCGCCCGCGCCGAGCGTCTTGAGCAGGTGCGGTTCGTCGAGCGCGAGCTTGAGCCATTCGGCGAGCTTGGCGGCCTGCGGCTGCGATCCCTTGAGCTCCTCGACGACGGTCTCGGGGCTGGCGACGTCGACGAAGTCCTGCGACAGCGCCACCCCGGACGGCACGCCGACACCCCAGGTGACCAGCGAGTTGGGCTGCACGCTGACCGGGCCCGCGGGGTCGACGCCGGTGACCGTCAACAGCTCCGAGGTCCAGCTGATGCCGACCGAGGCGGCCAGCGCGCGGGCGGCGGCCGACGTCGAGAACGGCGGGCCCAGGTCGCGGGGCAGCAGCGACACCGCGTCGCCGACGGTCAGCACCTTGCCGAGCAGGGCCTGCCGCAAC
>NZ_LZKH01000064.1:0-824 GCF_001672745.1 Mycobacterium sp. E1386 | reverse complement strand
CAGTTGGCGTACGCGGACCCGAAGGTCGCGGCCGAAATCTGGGCCGACGACGTCGACACGTGGATGGCCTCGCCGTACGCACCGCAGGGGGTGGCCAGGCCGGTCGACGGTGGGTACATCTTCAACGGCCGCTGGCAGTTCAGCTCGGGCACCGACCACTGCGACTGGATCATCCTGGGCGCGATGCTGGGCGACGACGAGGGAAAGCCGTTGATGCCGCCGCAGATGCTGCACATGATTTTGCCGCGCAAGGACTACGAGATCGTCGAGGACTCGTGGAACGTGGTGGGGCTGCGCGGAACCGGCTCCAAGGACGTCATCGTCTCCGATGCGTTCGTGCCGTCCTACCGGACGATGGACGCGACGAAGGTGATGGACGGCACCGCCCAGCGCGAGGCCGGCATGACCGAACCGCTCTATCTGATGCCGTGGTCGACGATGTTTCCGCTGGGCATCTCGGCGGCCACGATCGGCATCGCCGAAGGGGCCCTGGCCGCGCACCTCGACTACCAGCGCGAGCGCGTCGGCGCCACCGGAACCGCGATCAAGGACGACCCCTACGTCATGTTCGCCATCGGTGAGGCGGCCGCCGACATCAACGCCGCCCGCCAGGAACTGCTGGCCAACGCCGACCGCATCTATGACATGGTCGCCGCCGGCAAGGAGGTGTCGTTCGCCGACCGCGCGGCCGGTCGGCGCACCCAGATCCGCGCGGTGTGGCGCGCGGTGGCGGCGGTCGACGAGATCTTCGCCCGCTCGGGCGGCAACGCGGCCCGCATGGACAAGCCGCTGCAACGGTATTGGCGCGACGTGCATGTCGGCCA
>NZ_LZKH01000063.1:0-17518 GCF_001672745.1 Mycobacterium sp. E1386 | reverse complement strand
CGATCCCGTCGGGGCCACCGGGTTTGAGCTCGGCGACCGAGGCCTCGCGCAGCGCCGCCGACAGCGTCGCCTCGTCCAGGCGGTCCAATTCGCCCTGCCCGAACAGCGCCCGGCTGGCGTGCTCGACCGCCTCGGTGGCCGCCTCGCCGTGCACCAGCACGGTCAGTTCGCGGGCGAGCCGGCGCTGCGCGGCGCGCTGCTGCGGGCGCTCGGCGGTCGCCCGCTCCAGCTCGGCGAGCTCGTCGGCCGACAGGAAGGTGAACCAACGCAGGTACCGGATCACGTCGGCGTCGGCGGTGTTGAAGAAGTATTGGTACCAGGCATACGGGGTGGTCATCGCCGGGTCCAGCCACAGGCTGCCGCCGCCGGTGGACTTGCCGAACTTGGTGCCGTCGGCCGCTGTCACCAGCGGGACGGTGAGCGCGTGCACCGTCGCGCCCAGCTTCTGGCGGACCAATCGCACGCCGGCGATGATGTTGCCCCACTGGTCGGAACCGCCGATCTGCAGCGTGCAGCCGTACCGGCGGTGCAATTCGACGTAGTCGTTGGCCTGAAGGAGCATGTAGCTGAATTCCGTGTAGGAGATGCCCTCGCCCTCCAGCCGCCGCCGGACAGTGTCGCGATCCAGCATGACGTTGACCGAGAAGTGCTTGCCGAGGTCACGCAGGAACTCGATGGCTGACAGCGGGGCCGTCCAGTCCAGGTTGTTGACGACGACCGCGCCCGTCTCGGATTCGTCGAAGTCGACGAAGCGCTCGAGCTGCCCGCGGATGCGCTCGGTCCAGTCGGCGACGACGTCCGCCTCGTTCAGGGTGCGCTCCCCGACGTCACGCGGGTCACCGATCATGCCGGTGGCGCCGCCGGCGAGGACGATCGGGCGGTGGCCGGCGCGCTGGAAGCGCCGCAGCGCCAGCAGCGGCACCAGGTGCCCCGCGTGCAGGCTGGCCGCGGTCGGGTCGAAACCCGCGTACACCGTCAACGGACCGCGCTGCGCCTCGGCCGCCAATGCGTCGAGGTCGGTGGACTGCGCGATCAGCCCACGCCAGCTCAGCTCGTCAAGGATCCCGGAAGACATCGCCGCCGACTTTAGTCGGTCCCGCGGCCACGATTCGCCCCTGCGCTGCTCGATAAGGCAAGCTAACGGCGCGGCGCATCGTCGCTTTTCCCTCAGCGCACCAAACAACGCGGAGCGTCATGGACAACCGGTACTGGCCGTTGGTGGTCGTGATCATCATGCTCGCCCTCGGGCTGACGCTCACGGTCGACGACTTCAAGCGGGCGGCCACGCTGCGCAAACCACTGGTCGTCGCGCTCGTCTGCCAGTCGCTGCTGCTCCCGTCGCTGTGCCTAGTCATCGCCGAGGCCTTCCACCTCGAGCCCCACCTGGCGGTCGGGCTGATGCTGATGGCCGCCACCCCCGGCGGGACGATGTCCAGCATCCTCAGCCACCTGTTCAACGGCGACTTGGCGCTCAACCTCACGCTGACGGCGATCAACGCCGTGCTGTCCATCGTTGCGTTGCCCGCGATTCTGGCGGTGTCGATGACGTGGTTCCTCGGCAAAGGGCGGTTTCTCCCGCTGCAGCCGGACAAGTTCTTCGCGGTGATCGGCCTGGTCATCGTCCCCATCGCGATCGGGGTGGCGGTCCGCCACCGCTTTCCCGCACTGGCCCGGCGACTGCAGAAACCGGTCCGGATCGTCGCGCTCACGCTGCTCGTACTCGCCGTGCTCGGCGCCGTCACCGGGGGACGAACCACGCTCTGGCACAACCTCGGCGTGCTGAGCGGAGCCGTCGTGGCCTTCTGCGCCGTGAGCCTGGCGGTCGGCTATCTGGCGCCGCGCCTGATGCGGCTGGCTCCGCGGCAGGCCGTCGCGGTCAGCCTGGAGGTCGGCATGCACAACGCCGTGGTGGCGATGGGCGTCGCGTTGAGTCCGCAACTGCTGAACAGCGCCGAGATGGCCACGCCGGCCGCGATATACAGTGCCGTCGCGCCGCTCCTGGCCGTGGCGTTCGTGTTCCTGGCGCGGCGAGTGGACCCGGCGTTTCGTGCGGTCCCCGCACCGGCGGCCGCCTAGCCCTATGAAGGCGACCCGCTGCCGCTAGTCGCTGGTCCCCGGGGCGGGCGCCCGTGGGCTGCGCCGGTATGCCGACACTTCCGGGCGGCCGGGGAGCCAGAACCGCCACGGCCGGTCGGCGGCCTGGCTGACCCCCACCCGCGGGCCCGCCACGGGGGTCAGCGGCTCGTTGAGTTCCAGGGTGACCGGGTTGGCGGGGTCGAACAGGTCAATCCCGTTGTCGTCCATGGTGATTCCCAGGGCCGAACACAGATTGCCGGGCCCGCGCGCCAGCGCGGCCGCGCGAACCAGCTCGCCGCGCCGGGCGCGGGCGGTATCGGTGCCGTCCTCGAGGGCGGCGGCCCGCAACAGGACGGCCGCGGCGGTCCCGTCCGGCCCGCAGGAAACGTTGGCGCAGACGTGGATCCCGTGGCTGCGATAGGTGTAGAGGCGGCCGGGAGGCCCGAACATCACCGCGTTGCGTCCGCTGATGCCGCGATAGGAGTGCGCCGCGGCGTCCGGCCATGGGCCGTCCGGAACTCCGCCGTACGCCTCGACTTCCACGATGACGGCGCTGACGCCCCGCCCGGTGAGGGTGGCGCCGAGTAGCCGATGCGCGGCCGCGACGGGGTCGACGAGCAGCTGGCTTGCGGCCACCCACCGAACCTACCGGCAGCGCTGCCATGGCAGTATCCCGGTGTCCTGGGACCTGTGAAGGAGCACACAGCATGCATCCGATCGACCCCGCCGCCACCGCGTGGCTGCTGGCCAGCACCGCGCTGGTCCTCCTGATGACGCCCGGCCTGGCGATCTTCTACGGCGGCATGGTCCGCACCACCGGCGTGCTCAACATGATCATGATGAGCTTCATCTCCATCCCGCTGGTCACGGTGGCGTGGCTGTTGCTGGGCTACACCATCGCCTTCAGCGAGGACGGGGCGAGCGGGTTCCTCGGCAATCTCAGGCATGTCGGGATGCTGGGTATCACCCCGGACACCGCCCACGGCGCGGTTCCCGAACTCCTGTACGCCACGTTCCAGGTCACGTTCGCGATCATCACGGCCGCCCTGGTCAGCGGCGCCATCGCCGACCGCGCGAAGTTCGCCGCGTGGATGGTGTTCGTCCCGGTGTGGACGGTCGTCGTGTATTCGGTTGTGGCGCACTGGGTATGGGGGCCCGGCGGCTGGCTGGCCAAGATGGGCGTGCTGGACTACGCGGGCGGCCTCGTCGTCGAGATCGTGTCCGGTTCCTCGGCCCTGGCCCTGGCGCTGGTGCTCGGCCCCCGCATCGGCTTCAAGAAGGACGCCATGCGGCCGCACAACCTGCCGCTCGTGCTGCTCGGTGTCGGCCTGCTGTGGTTCGGCTGGTTCGGGTTCAACGCCGGGTCTGCGCTGGCCGCCAACGGCACCGCCGCTGCCATCTTCCTCAACACCCTCGTCGCCGGCTGCCTCGGCATGCTCGGCTGGCTGTCGGTCGAACAGGTCCGCGACGGCAGGCCCACGACGTTCGGCGCGGCGTCCGGGGTGGTGGCGGGGCTCGTCGCCATCACGCCGTCGTGCGGCACCGTCAACACGCTCGGGGCGGCGGTCGTCGGCCTCGCGGCCGGCGTCGTGTGTTCGTTCGCGGTCAGCGCGAAGTTTCGGTTCAACTACGACGATTCGCTCGATGTGGTCGGCGTGCACTTCGTCGGCGGGGTCGTCGGTGTGTCGTTGATCGGGCTGCTCGCCACGGCGGTCATGACGTCGGGCCCGAGGGGCCTCTTCTATGGGGGCGGCTTCACCCAGCTGGGCAAGCAGACGCTCGCGATCGTCGTCGTCGCGGTGTATGCGTTCGCCGTGTCGTTCGTGCTCGCGAAGCTGATCGACCGGGTGATGGGCTTCCGGGTCAGCGCGGAAGACGAGATCACCGGCGTCGACCTCACCCAGCACGCCGAGACGGCCTACGCCGAGGGCGTGCACGGACACCTGCCGCAGCGCCGCCCGGGATCGCCAGAACGTTCCCCGTAGCCCCTTGACAGCGGGTCGGCGCAGGCGGATATTCATCGTATGATGACTTCATCACATGATGAATTAATCTCGGCCCCGGCCGTCCGCATCGACCACCTGAGGGTGATCCGCGGCAAATGCACCGCACTGCACGACGTCTCGGTGCAGATTGGGCGGGGCAGCATCACCGGTCTGCTCGGCCCGTCCGGCTGCGGCAAGACCACCCTGATGCGCTGCATCGTCGGCACGCAGATCGTGACTGGAAATTCCAAGGGAGCCGTCACCGTGCTCGGCCATCCGGCCGGGTCGGCGGCGCTGCACCGCCGCGTCGGATACCTGCCCCAGGACCCGACCATCTACAACGACCTGCGGGTCGTCGACAACGTGCGGTACTTCGCCTCGCTGTACGGTTTCGACCACCAGGCCGCCGACACCGCGATCGAGCGGGTCGGGCTGGCCGATCAACGAACCGCCTTCTGCGCCAACCTTTCCGGTGGTCAGCGCACCCGAGTGTCGCTGGCGTGCGCGCTGGTCTGCCAGCCCGACCTGCTCGTGCTCGACGAGCCCACGGTGGGTTTGGACCCGGTGCTGCGCGCGGATCTGTGGGGACAGTTCGCCGACCTCGCCCGTGCCGGAACCACGCTGCTGGTGTCCAGCCACGTCATGGACGAAGCCGACCACTGCGGCGACCTGTTGCTGATGCGCGACGGACACCTGCTCGCGCACACCACCCCGGCCCGACTACGAGAGGACACCGGATGCACGTCACTGGAGGACGCGTTTCTGTCCATCATCAGGCGCACCACCATGCGCGAAGCCGGTTAGGGCTCAAGGGATACACCGCCACCACGGCGCGGATCCTGCGCCAGCTGGCCGCCGACCACCGCAGCGTCGCGATGATTCTGTTCGTGCCGCTCTTGGTCATCTCGCTGATGTACTTCATGTTCCAGAACGCACCGCATCGGCCCGGCACCCCGGCACCGTTCAACAACGCCTGCCTGATCCTGCTGGGCCTTTTCCCGCTGTTCGTGATGTTCATCATCACGGCGATCACGATGCAGCGGGAACGGGCCTCCGGGACGCTGGAGCGCATCCTGACCACTCCCCTGCGCCGGTTCGACCTACTGATCGCCTATGGCACCGCGTTCTCGACGGCCGCTGCGGCACAAGCCATTCTGGCGTGCATCGTGTCGTTTTGGGCGCTCGGCTTCGACACCGCGGGCAGCCCAGCGTGGGTGTTCGTGATCGCGATCGTCAACGCCGTGTTGGGTGTGGGGCTGGGCCTGCTGTGTAGTGCCTTCGCGCGCACGGAGTTTCAGGCCGTGCAATTCATTCCGTTGGTGATGGTTCCTCAGTTGTTGCTGGCCGGGATCATCGTGCCGCGGGCGCTGATGCCACACTGGCTGCAGTGGATCAGCAACGTGATGCCGGCCAGCTACGCGCTGGAGGCCCTCCAGCAGGTGGGTGCGCACCCGCAGCTGACCTACATCGCGGTGCGCGACATCGTCGTCGTGCTCGGCTCCGCGCTCATCGCGCTGTGCCTGGCGGCGGCGACGCTGCGTCGGCGGACCGCCTAGTGGCGATCGCGAGCGCGGCGGGTCGCCACGGAGGGTCCTAGTGGCGATCGCGAGCGGGTCCTAGTGGCGGCCCCCAACACCCGGCGCCGCCGGCCGGGGCGCCCCGCCGGAAGCTCCGACACTCGCAACCGTATCCTGGCCAGCGCCCGAGAGTTGTTTGCCACCAACGGTATTGGCAATACCTCGATCCGTGCGGTAGCGGCGGCGGCGGGTGTGGATTCGGCGCTGGTGCATCACTACTTCGGCACCAAGGAGAAGCTGTTCGCCGCCGCCGTCCACATCCCGATCGACCCGATGGACATCATCGGCCCGCTGCGCGACGTGCCCATCGAGGAAGTCGGCTACCGGCTGCCGTCGATGTTGTTGCCGCTGTGGGATTCCGACCTGGGCACGGGCTTCATCGCCACGCTGCGGTCCGTCCTGGCCGGCTCGGAGGTCAACCTGTTCCGCACGTTCATCGAGGACGTGATCGGGGTGGAAGTTGGTCCGCGCGTTGACAATCCGCCCGGCAGTGGATTGATCCGCGTCCAGTTCGTCGCGTCGCAACTGGTCGGCGTGGTGATGGCGCGCTACATCCTGCGATTGGAGCCGTTCGCGTCGCTACCGGCCGATCGGGTCGCGCAAACCATCGCGCCGAACCTGCAGCGTTACCTCACCGGGGATCTGCCGGACGGCCTTGTGCCATGAGCCGGGCGTGCTCGTCGTCGTCGACGTCTCGCGCCTCGTCGATGAGCAGCACCGGGATGCCGTCCTCGATGCGGTAGGCACGCCGCAACCGCGGGTTGTACAGCAACTCGTCGTCCACCAGCAGCAGCGGTCCCCGGTCGGCCGGGCAGACCAGGATTGCCAGCAGTGAGTCGTCAACCATCGGTGCGCCCGCTCAGCTCGGCCCGCACGCCGGCGGTCAGCTTTCGGAAGAAGTTGCTCTCGCCGTCGAAGTACCACACCTGGCGGCCCGGCTTGGGAATTCCCGCCGCGCGCAACGCGCTGACGGTCGGACGGTAGGTCGCGCTCAAAGTCATCTCCGGACACACTTGGACGATGTCGGGACCCACCCCGATGGGAATCTTGGCCACGGCGTCGGTCAGGTCGGCCGCGGTGATGCTGGCCCCCGGAAGCAGCGTAACCGCCGCGACCGCCACCTCCCGGTCGCCCACCGGCACGTTGTAGGTCACCGCGAGGTCGACGCCGTTGATGCACCCCAGCGCGTCGGTGACCCGCTCGGCATACACCAGGCCCCGCGCGGTGTGGACCACCGAGCCGCGCCTGCCCGCCAACCAGAAGTCGCCGTCGTCGTCGCGATAGAACAGGTACTCCGTCGAGATCCAGGTGTCGCCGGCGGCGAAGACTCCCCGCTTGACCGACGCCGTCGGATCGATCGGGCCGTTGGACGCGGCGAGCAGCACCCCGACCTCTTTCGGCTCGGCCACCTGGACGAAGCCGCGGTCGTTCTCCAGGATCAGATCCTGCTCGGCGTCGTAGGCCGCCAGCTCGATACGCCCCGCGCCCGGCAGCGGTCGGCCCTTGCTGCCGATCTTGGCCCCAGACACATTGGCCAGCACCGCTTGTCCGTCGGTGGTCGCGAAGAACTCGACGACATGGGCGGGCGCAAACGCATCGACCACCCGGCCCCACAGGCCCGTCGGCATGCCGGACCCGATGAACAGCCGCACCGGGTGGTTGCCGTGCAACACGAACGCGGGATCGTCGACGATCTCGCGGAGCATGGCCCAGGTGTAGGACACCACCGTGACGCCGTACTGCCGCACCTCCTGAACGAACCGGTCCCGGTCCAGTCCGCGGGACAACGCGATGCGGGTCCCGCCGACCACCGCGCCGCCGAGGCTGACCAGCAGCGCCGACTCGTGGTGCAGCGGGGTCAAGCAGTACACGGTGTCCCGGCGGTCCAGCGCGGCCGTCGAGGCGGTCCCGAACGCCGACACCGCCCACCGGTAGTTGGTGATCTGCTTGGCGACCAACTCGCCGCCGGCCGCGCTGAACGCGATGAACGCCAAGTCCCGCGCCAGCCCCGGGTTGGGCCGGTACCAGCCGGGCAGCTCGACGGCGTCCGGGTCGATCCGCTCCATGTCGATGACGTCGCTGTCGTCGGGCAGATGCAGGTCCCGCGACTCGCCGCCGCCGAGCACCAGCACCTGCCGCAGCCCATCGCGGCCCGACGCCAGCACCGCCTCGAGGTTGGTGGGGTCGGTCAACAGCTCGGTCACGCCCCCGAGCCGAACCGACGCTGCCAGGTCGGCGTCCGGTCGCATCACCACCGCGACCGCGCCCAGCCGGGACAGCGCGGCGATGGCGACCAGCGCGCTGGGCCGCGTCTCCATCAGCACGCCGACCCGGTCGCCCTGCCGCACCCCGACCTCGATCAGGCCGCGGACGACATTGTTGATCCGCCGGTTGACGGCTTCGTAGGTGTGCACGCGACCGTCGAACAGCAGGAACTCGCCCCGCGGGGCGTCGTGCGCCTGTTCGTCGATGATGCGGCCCAGCGAGATTCGGGTGTGGTCGTTGATCTGTCCCAGCCGGACCAGCCGCGGCAGCGTCCGGGCCGTTTCTACGGCCAGGGTCCGCATCGACTTATTGGCCGCGACCACCGTGTTCGCCGCGCCGCGCACCACGCCCAGCGCCGCCTCGGAGACCTCCCCGATGCCGTGCACGAGCCGGGAGCTCAGCGCGACGCCGCTGTCCGTGTGCTCCTCGGGCTGGTCGGCCATCAGGTCGATGCTGTCCGGCTTGTCGCCGCCGGTGGAGAGCCATTGCACCCATTCGGCGACCGTCGGCCAGCTCTGCTGCGCCGCCTTCGATCCGACGACCAGGCCGAAATGCCCTGTGCGGATGCGGCTTTCGTACACTTCGGCGTCGGGGGCCGCGCGCCGGATGCCGCGTACCGATGCCGGCTGCCCGATGTCGTCCACCTCGCCGACGAAGGCCAGCACGGGGCAGGTGATGTCGGTGAGCGTGACCATTTGCCCGTTGACGGCGAAACCGCCGGTCATCATTCGGTTGTGGGCGATGAATTGTTTGAGCAGTTCGGAGATCGCCGGCCCGGACCAGGCGATCCAGCCTTCGCGCTCGAGGAACCGGCGCTGTTGTTCGCGCGGAAGTAGCGCCTCGCGGTCGTGCAGCTGGCGCACGAAATCCACTCGGGCCTTGGCGGTCTTGAGCGGGTCGAGCATCTGAAAGCCGGTGCGCGCCATCCAGCTCGGGATGTCCAGCCGGCTGAAGACGTGGTCCGCCATGAAGTTGGCGGCGGGTGCGGCGAAGTTCGCCGGGATGCCCATCGGCAGGGCGGCCAGGGTGTCCACCGGCGAACCGAAGGTGACGATGCTGGCCAGGCTTTTCGAACGCCGGTACGCGGTGACCTGGTAGCACCACATGCCACCCTGCGAATATCCGACCAGATGGACGTCGCTTCCGGTGACGTCCCTGACGGTGTCGATCGCCTGGCTGAGCGCGACGATGTGGTCGGCCAGCGTGCGGCGCATGCCGCCTTCGACCTTGTCGGGTTCGCCGAAGTCGATGACCCAGGGATCCAGCCCGTTGGCGTGCAGGATGCCGACCGCGCCGTCCTCGCGCGTGACGTCCCACATGTCCGCCGACATCATCATCGGGTGCACCATCAGCACCGGCGGGCCGACCCGCGGCTTGTCCGGCCGGCTGTCGGGCGGGAAATAACGCCGGAGCTTGTACATCGGTACGCTCTCGACGATCTGCGAAGGCGACGGCACGGTGCCGGTTTCCAAGCCCCCCAGTCGCAAGACCTCGAGCCCGTTCTGCGCCGTAGCTATCAGGCGCTCGACCGGTCGCGTGACAATCGACAAGTTGAGATCCACGGCCGCTCCCTAATGTCTTGACAGCTCCGACATCATGGCACACCCGCGGGCTCGGCGGTCCTGGCCAGGCGATTTACCTCGGGGCGGTCAGCCGCCGCAGTCGTGCGGGTCGACCTTCGGCCCCGGTCGGGCTCCGTCCGGGGCCGCCGCGCCTGGGGAGTCCGGCGTGCTCGAGGCTCGCCCCGCTAATGACCGGAGCAGCGATCCGTTCGTCCGGCACGCCAACCCAAACTTCCGCTGCCATATCCCATAACGATTACGAACGCACAACGACTTCGGCGGCTCGACCAGCAAATTCCGGGAGCGGGATCGGGCCGCGCATACGGTGTCGCACGTGTGGCCGGTAGCCGTGGTCGTCCGTCGCGCTGCGATCGTCGCTTCGTGCGTCGTCTTTGCGGTGATCTCGGCACCGCCGACGGCCGCCGACCCCGACGCGGAAAACGTTGCCGCGGTAACGCCGGACGACGGGCGGGTGCCCTCGTCCGAACCGGTGACCTACACGACGCCGGAAGGCTGGACCCTCACCCTCGGGGCGCGGGACGAGTCGCAAGTTCCCATCGCGCCGTTGACCACCGCGCTATCGTCTCGCGAATACCTCGCCCGCGGAACGTTTGCCGCCTCGCTGGACGGGCTCGAAAATCCCCACGGCACCCTCGAGGTGGGTTACGAGATCGGCTGCGGCATCGACATGAGCACGTCCAACGGCGTCACCCTCGGCGGCAACGCCGGCGTGACCCCCGGCCTGGGCTTGGCGGGCGTGTTTACCGGTGCGCCGACGCCGGTGCCGTTGGTCACCACCCCGATGAACGGCCTGATCACCGTGGGCCTCAAGCCGGGTGTCGTAGTCGTAGTACCGGTGGCCAAGAAGGAGTTCACGGGCCCGAATCCGCGGGTCATCGTCACCGGATTCCACGTCAAAATCGATGGGTGCGTGGGTCAGTCGTTCATCCGGTCCTACGCGACGCTGACCCAAGTGACCGACGAATCCGACGTGGTGCTGTCCTACGTCGGCGTCACCAAAACCGTGTGAACGCCGGAGCGCCCTAGAAGGGTGGGGGTTCGTCGTCCGGCGGTGCGGGACCGCGTGCGGTGGGTTGGGTTGCCAGTCGGGCGTCGCGGTTGTGGTGACGTTCGGTGGCGATGCGCTGGGCCCGGTTCTGGGCGCGAGTGCGGGTGCGCCGGGGCATCATCGCGGTGCGCCGCCGCAGCGCTCGGCGCCGGTGGCGGGGGCGGGTAGGTCGCCGGTGGGCGCGCACAGGCTGGGAAACAGCAGCGCGCTGCCCGGGGTGGTGACGTAGGTGTGCCCGTCGGGCAGCCGCCAGATGAGGGTGCCGTCGGGCAACTGCTCGTCGCGCCAGCCTCAGAACGTTTTGAGCAAATGATGTTGGCGGCAAAGACATTTCAGGTTCGACGAATGCGTCGGGCCGCCATCGGCGTACGGGATCGTATGGTCGATATCGCAGTCGACGGCCGGCCGATCACACCCCGGCGCCCGACACGTCAGATCCCGGCACCGCACGAAATCGGCCAGCCGGGCCGAGGGGATGTAGCGCGGCTCGGCCTGCGCCGGGACGCTGACCGGCACCAGCCTCGCCGAGCGGGCCAGTTCGGCAACCACCTCGGCCGGCACCAGGCCCTCCACGCCGGGCAACACCCCCGGCGCCGCGCCGCGCCCGGCGACCGTGGCCGCCTCGGCCACCACATGGATCACCACCGCGCTCGGGGTTCGCCCACTACCGGCGCACTCCGGCGTCCCACACTGACAGCCCAACCGGTCCGCGCCGGCGGCCAACGCACCCAGCGCGTCGGCCCGTCGCTGCCGCTGGGAGCGCGGATCGGCCCCACACACGCTGGCGGCCATCTCGTCGAGGCGCCGATCCAGCGCGTGCCCGTCGGCGCCGAACACGCTGCCCGTCAGCCACGCCATCCCCGACTCGTTGTCCTGCACGTCGACAAACCGATCGTCGATCGCCTCCCTGGCCCGGCGCACCGCATCGGCATCCACCAGCGCCACCACCCGGTCCACCGCCGCAGCCAGCCCACCGCGGGTCAGCGACGGACGCCGTGAGAGCACCACCGCCAGCCGGGCATCCACCCGCGCCATCACCTCGGCGTCGGTGATCAAATCGGTGCGAAACACGATCGTCTGAAACGCCCGATAATCGATGTCCCCGGCCTCAAACGCCTTGCCCACCTGCGGCAGCCGCTCACGCATCGCCATCGCATACCGCAAATAGCTGTGCGCCATCGCCACACTGCATCCCAGCGCCGCACCCACCTGCGCCGCCACCGCGTCCCACGCATCGGCCGCCCACTCGGCCCGCTCCCCCGAATCGCGGCACCGCAATACCAGCAAGTCCGCCACCGCCCCCAGCCGTTCCGCGGCTGCCCGGGCCTCGGCACGCCCGGCCGCCCGCACCCGAGCCAGCAACACCGCCGACTCCGGAGTGGACCGCGAGGCCCACGCATATTCGAACATAAGTTCGATAGTAGATCGAGGGTCCGACAAGTCCGACCGACACCGCAAGGCCCAGACCCACCGACGGTTTGCGCCGATCGAAAGCGGGTACGCACCCCATGCGCTTCGGTCACGACGCGCCGTCGGGACCACCTCGGTTGAAACACACAGCTGGGCGCTAACCAGTTCTCTGGCAGCCATCGCGAATCTTCATCGCGTGGTGGCTGCTCGAGCGTGTTTCGTTTCAGAAGTGAGGTGACGGATGGGCAAGACGGCGGGAGATCTCCGCTGCGAGCGCCTCCCAGCGTCTGATGGCCGAAATTCGACAGCGCTTGCCTCGCAATACCTTTCGTACGCCCGCGTCGGTCAGTGCGCGGAACCGAGCCATGACAGGCCAATCGACGAGCTAGGAAGGGAAACCAAATGTTGTTGTTAGGCAACGGAGGACGGCGCACGGGCGAGGCCCAACACCTCGCCGAGCGGGCGTTGTACGACGTCGCGCACGGTCGCTTCGAACGCTCGCTGTCCGGGCTGACGGCCATCGCGGCCGTCGTCACGACGGCCGAAATCTATTTCGAGCACTACAAGGCCAGCTTCGGCAACAAGTGGATGTGGAGCCCGATCGTGGTGACGCCGCCGGTGGTGGTGGCCGGGGTCGGCGGGGTGTTCTCCCGGCGCTGGGCCAAAACCTGGCTGCCGATCACCGCGGGGATCTACACCGCCAACGGCCTGATGGGCGAATACCTGCATGCCCGCGGGGTCGCGCGCAAGCCGGGCGGCTGGAAGAACGCGTCCTACAACGTGCCCATGGGTCCGCCGATCGCGGCGCCCGGGTTGATGTGCATGGTCGGGGGGATGGGCCTGCTGGCCTCGGTCCTGCGTCGCGAGCGGTTCCGGGGCTGAGCGGCGATGGCGGACACCTCGCGCCCCGACCACCTGCCCAACCTGCGCGCGGATCGCAAACCGCCGCACCCGTCCTGGCTGCCCAAGCAACGCCGTGGCGTCACGCCCCAAATGATCGGCCGCTACCCGGATTACGACGTGCTGGAAACGACCGACACGTGGGACGGCGCCACCAAGAAGGTGGTGCTGGCCCGGCTGGAACCGCCCGGCCCGCTGCGGTTCTTCACGCCGGAGGAGGAGCCGTGCCTGCGGGCGTTCTGCGACACGGTGCTGGCTCAGGACCGCGAGCCACGAGTGCCCGTGCCCGAGTCCGTCGATTCCAAGCTCGCCGACGGCCGCCTCGACGGCTACCAGTACGCCGACATGCCCGACGACCGCGACACGTGGCGGCTGGTGCTGCGCGCGCTCGACGAGACCGCGTCCCGCCGGTACAGCAAGACCTTCGCCGAAGCCGACCCGGACGCCCGCGAAGCGATCATCGACGAGTTCTCGCAGGGCGCCCTGGAGGGCGGGAGCTGGGAACGCCTCAACGTCAAACGCGCGTGGTCGGTGTGCATGCGAATGACGTTGTCCGGGTTCTACTCCCACCCGTGGGCGTGGAACGAGATCGGCTTCGGGGGTCCGGCCTACCCGCGCGGGTTCATGCGCCTCGGCGGTGCCACCGGGCCCGCCGCCGCGCGCGAACCGTTCGAAACCCCGGGCGCCACCGACGAGGATCCGGTCCGCGTGGTCCAAGAGGGAGAGTTGTGATGGGCGACCGACTCCGCGGGCTCTTCAAAGGCGCGATCGGGCCAAAGGATAACGAGTCCCGGTTCCTGCTCGACGTGCACTCGCGCGACCTGCCCGGCGAAAAGACCATGCAGCGCTACAGCGACGACGACGAGGTCGACCTCGTGGTCGTCGGTGCCGGCGCCGGCGGATCCGTGCTCGCGCAACGGCTGGCGCGGGCCGGCTGGCGGGTCGTGATCCTCGAGGCGGGGCCGTTCTGGCACCCCGACGAGGACTGGGTCTCCGACGAGGCGGGATCGCACTCCCTGTACTGGACGCAGAAGCGGATCATCGGCGGCGACGACCCGATCGAGCTGGGCAAGAACAACTCCGGGCGAGGGGTCGGCGGTTCGATGGTGCACTACGCCGGCTACACGCCGCGGTTCCATCCCAGCGACTTCCGCACCTACACCCTCGACGGGGTCGGAGCGGACTGGCCGATCGGCTACGAAGACGTCCGCCCCCACTACGAGCGGATCGAGCTCGAGTTGCCGGTGGCCGGGCAGAACTGGCCCTGGGGCTACCCACATCGGTATCCCTTTTCCCCGCACCCGATTTCGGGTGCCGCGGCCAAGCTGTGGCGCGGGGCGATGCAGCTCGGCATCGAGATGCGGGTCGGGCCCGTCGGCATCGTCAACGGCACCTTCGGTAACCGCCCGCACTGCATCTACCGCGGCTACTGCCTACAGGGTTGCAAGGTCAACGCGAAAGCCAGCCCGTACGTCACGCACCTGCCCGACGCCTTGGCCCACGCCGTGGAGATCCGCGCCAACTGCATGGCCGCCCGCGTCGAGCTCGACGAGGCCGGCTCCGCGCGCGGGGTGGTCTACTACGACGAGACCGGCGGCACCGAGCGGCTGCAGCGGGCCAAGGTCGTCGCGGTCGCCGGGTATTCCATTGAAACGCCGCGCCTGCTGCTGAACTCGGCGTGCGATCGCTTCCCGAACGGGCTGGGCAACAACGACGACCAGGTCGGGCGTTACGTGATGGTGCAGGGCGCCACCCAGTCCGCGGGTCGGTGGTCGGAAGAGGTCCGGATGTACAAGGCCCCGCCACCGGAGGTGTCCTCGGAGCAGTTCTACGAGACCGACTCCTCGCGCGGGTTCGCCCGCGGCTTCGCCATCCAGACGGTTTCACCGATGCCCATCGGCTGGGCCGAACACGTGCTCGCCGACGGCCATTGGGGCCGCGCGCTGCGCGAATACATGCGCGACTACAACCACTGGGCGACCATCGGCGTGCTCAACGAGCTGCTGCCATGCCCGGACAATCGGGTCACCCTCGCCCAGGAGACGGACACCTACGGCATCCCGGTGGCCCGGTTCGACTACACGTTGTGCGACAACGACAAGGCCAACATGGCCTACTCCACCAACGTGATCGGCGACATCCTGCACGCTGCCGGCGCCCAGGACGTGCTGACCATCGAGCGGTTCGCCCACCTGATCGGCGGCGCCCGGATGGGCACCCGCCCGGACAACTCCGTGGTCGACTCCGATCACCGGGTGTGGGGCGTGCCGAACCTGTTTCTGGCCGACGGCTCGGTGTGTCCGACGCAGGGCTCGGCGAACCCGGCGCTGACCATCATGGCGTTGGCCTCCCGGCTCGCCGAACGGCTGGCGACCGGCAAGATCGGCAGCGCCGCCCCGGCCAGGCGCCCATCGGAGGCGGGGGTCCGTGGCTGACCGCACGATCGACATCGAGGCGACGTTCTCGCCGCGGGTGTTGCGCGAGTACGCTCTGCTCGCCGACGGTGAGCGCGGTGCGCTGATCGGGCCGCAGGGTGACGTCGCATGGATGTGCGCGCCGCGCTGGGATTCCGACGGCGTGTTCTCCAATCTCATTGGGGGTGGCGGCGTCTACGCGATCACCCCGACCGACGTCCGGCATGTGTGGGGCGGCTATTACGAGCCGGGCAGCCTGATCTGGCGCAATCGCTGGATCACCCGCGACGGCATCGTGGAGTGCCGCGAGGCGCTGGCCTTCCCGGGCGATCCCGACCGGGTGGTGCTGCTGCGCCGCCTCATCGGCTGCCGCGGGACCGCGCGCGTGCGAGTGGTGCTGCAGCCGAGCGCGGAGTTCGGCCGGCACGGTCCCGGCGACATGAGCGTCGACGGCGGGGTATGGAGCGGAAAGTCGGGGCGGTTGCGCTGGCGCTGGCTGGGCGGCTGCGACGTGCGGTCCGTGCAGGCGGCGCGCGGGCGCGGCGAACTGCTCACATGCGAGATCACCGTCGACGAGGGCGGTCAGCACGACTTCGTGCTGGAGCTCTCCGAGCGGACTCTCCCCGACCGGCCGCCCGACGCCGACATCACCTGGGACGCAACGGAAGCCGCCTGGCATCGCAGCATGCCCGAGCTGAACTGCAGCATCGCGCCCCGCGACGGGCGGCATTCCTACGCGGTGCTGCGAGGGCTGACCAGCGGCGGCGGCGGCATGGTGGCCGCCGCCACGATGAGCCTGCCCGAACGCGCCCACACCAACCAGAACTACGACTACCGCTACGCGTGGATCCGCGATCAGGTCTACGCCGGCATCGCCGCGGCGACCGTGGGGGCGACCGAGTTGCTCGACTGCGCGGTCGAATTCGTCGGGGCCCGGCTGCTGGAACACGGTCCCGATCTCAAGCCGGCCTACACCGTCATGGGTGACAGCGTGCCCGGCGAGGAGACGCTCGACCTGCCCGGCTACCCCGGGGGCGCCGACAAGGTGGGCAACTGGGTCAACCAGCAATTCCAGCTCGACGTCTTCGGCGAGGCGCTGCAGCTGCTGGCATGGGCGGGCAACGCCGACCGGCTCGACGCCGACGGCTGGCGCGCCGCGCAGACCGCCATCGGCGCGATCGAAAAGCGCTGGCGCGACCCGGATGCGGGCATCTGGGAGATCGATGACGAGCACTGGACACAGTCCCGCCTGGCGTGCGTGGCCGGGCTACGCGCCATCGCGAAGGTTTCCGGCGGCGGCCACGAGGTGGCGGCCTGCGCGTCGCTTGCCGACGCGATCCTGGCCGACACCGCGGCCAGCAGCCTGCACCCGCACGGTGGCTACTGGCAACGCAGCCCGCGGCTGCCCGGCGTCGACGCGTCGCTGCTGCTGCCGCCCGTGCGCGGCGCCCTGCCCGCCGACGACCCGCGCACCCGGGCCACACTGGACGCCGTCCGCAAGCAGCTCAGCCACGACGGGTTCGTGTACCGCTTCCGGCACGACCAGCGCGACCTCGGCGACGCCGAGGGCGCCTTCCTGCTCTGCGGATTCATGATGGCACTCGCCGAACATCAACTGGGGCACGCCCATTGCGCGATGCGCTGGTTCGAACGCAACCGCGCCGCCTGCGGGCCGCCCGGCTTGTTCTGCGAGGAATACGACGTCCGGCAGCGCCAGCTCCGCGGCAACCTCCCCCAGGCGTTCGCGCACGCGCTGTTGCTGGAATGCACGGCCACCCTCGCCGACGACGCGATCCACCATGACTGAATCGAAAGGAGATTCTCGATGACACAGACAGTGGTGATCACCGGAGCCAGCGCCGCCATGGTGCCGTGCACGTAGCCGAGGTAGGACACCTCCGTCACGCGCTTGAACTCCTCGGCGCTGATCTCGCTGAACGGCGCGAACACGGAGGTGAACGCGACGTTCACCCAGACGTCGATGGGGCCGAACGTCGCCTCGGTCTCGTCGGCGGCGGCGGCGACGGCCGCGTGGTCGGCGACGTCGGTGGGAATGCTGAGCGCCTTGCCGCCGCCGGATTCGACGTCGCGGGCCGCGCCGTCCAGCCCGGCGGAGCCGCGGGCGAGCAGGGCGACGTTCGCCCCGCGCTGCCCGAACAGTTGCGCGGTGGCCCGGCCGATGCCGGCGCTGGCTCCGGTGATCACCACTGTCTGTGTCATCGAGAATCTCCTTTCGATTCAGTCATGGTGGATCGCGTCG
>NZ_LZKH01000062.1:0-2792 GCF_001672745.1 Mycobacterium sp. E1386 | reverse complement strand
GATTGTTCGAGCGCGCGTAGCGCTCCGGAGAACCCGGTCCCGGTGAGGACCGCGTTGTCGACCGCGCTCATCGTCAGATCCAGCGTCAGCGACAAGTTGAAGTAGTCGCCGCGGAACGCCTTGGGTACGGCGTCGACGTCGAACGGCCGGACGAGGATCAGCTTGAGCGCGCGAATCAGGTAGGGAGAGGCACGGCCGAATTCCCGCAACGGGCACTGCAGCGAGAGCAGATCCTGGTGGAGGTCGCCCCGCGCGGCCGACAGGTATTGGTCGGCAACTTTGCTGAGCCGTCCCGTAGCGTCGACCGCGTCGATCAGAAGGTTCTGTTTGTCGGCGAAATGCTTGAGCAGTGGCGGGAATTCGGTGAGGACGCGGTCCAAGACGTCAGAGCGGGGACCCACGTATGCCAGCAGCCGGTTGGTGGAATCGATGGCTCGGGTGATGTCAGCGCGTTGCTCGTTGAGTCGGGCGGTGAAGGTGGCCAGCTTGCCGAGGAAGGCACGGATGTGCTCGGCCCGACCGTTGACGATGTTGTAGACCTCGTTCTGCAGCACTTCCAGGTTCGGGATGCCGCCGCCGCGAAGCACGATGGCAAGACTTGCGAGCGTCTGCTCCGTCGTGGGATACGTCGACGCATTCTTCAGCGGGATCGTGTCGCCATCCCGCAGCAACTCCCGGGACGGGTTGGGAGGCGCGGCCAGCTCCACATGCTGCGAACCCAGCAGGCTGGTTTGCCCGATCTTGGCGGTCGCGTTCCTGGGTAACTTGACGTTCTTGCCCAGACGCAGCGTCAGGGTCGCGACCCAGTTCTTCAGTTGGATCGCCCGCACCGTGCCGACAAAGACATCGGCCACCCGCACCCGGCTGTTGTCGTTGAGGGCAAGCGTGTCGGGCATCTGCACATAGACGGTGTAGGAGCCGGGCCCGGAGCCCGGGCCACCCGGCATCGGCACATTCGCGATCCCATGCCATTTCGCGCACGACGTCAGCAACACTGCAGCAACCAGCACTGCGATGCCCTGCCGCGTCCGGTATCGGGCCCGAATAGCCATGGCGCGCAATGTGTTCATGATCCTGCTCCCGCCGCGGCGGCCACCGGCGCGGGCGTCGGCGCGACCGGACCAGGGATCACACCCGGTCCGGGCGCCGGTGGCGGGATCGGCACCTGGGGGGCCTGCAGGCCGATGGGTGGCAACACCGGATACTCGTCGTAGGCGTTCGGCGGCCCGGGCGGGGTCTGCAACCCCGGGGGCGGGGGCCCGGTGTCGGGGCCGCCCATCAGTTCGGCCAGGGATTCGGGCGTCAACAGGCCGCCGGTGATGGGCCCCACCTGGGTGCCCTGCATGCCCGGCGCGACCACCCAGCCGGGTTGGGTGTTTCGGTGCGAGAACGGGGTGTCGGGCACCCAGATGCCGGGCACGGTGGTGTCCTTGTATCCGTTCGGCGGGTGCAGCCGCGGCTCGGAGTAAGCGATCTCCTTGGGTAGCGCCTCGGCGGTGCTGAACAGGTTCAACCCGAAGGGCAGGTAGTTGAACTTGATCGCATCGAGGACGGGGGCCAGGTATTGCGCACACAGCTCGGCGGACTCTTGATAACCCAGTCGGCTACCGGCCTGAATCATGCTGCAGAAGAACTGCATTGGGTTGGCGAAGTTAGGGATCGCCGGAATGGACATCACGGCCCCGTGCGACGGGTGGTAGATCTGGCTGAGGTTGGTCTCCAGCGTCGGCAGGACGTGCAACGCGGTCTCCAAACCGTTCAGTGGATCGGGCTGGACCAGCGTGGTGGTCAGGGTGGCGAGGTTGTCGAGGTCATGGACGAGCACCTCGCGGTTCTTGGTCAAGAACGGGCGCAGGGTGGAGAGCAGGCTGTCGAACTGCTGGAGCGCATTGGCGAGATTGTGGTCGGATCCGGTCAACTCGTCGGTGAACTGGGCCAGGTTCTTGTTGAGCGCGACGAATTGCTGGTCGTCCTTGTGCAGGGCGTTGACGAACTGGGCCAGGCTCTTCACCACCGCGAAGAAGTCACCACGGCCCTCGTTCAACGCCGTCAACGACCGCGACAGGCTGTTCAGCGTGGTGTTGATTTGCTTGCCCTTGCCGGCCAGCCCGTCGGCGAACGACTCGATGGCATCACCGAACGGACCTTTGGGTTGCTCGGGTGTCGGGCCGAGTTTGGAGATGACGTTGGCGACGCCTTCGCGCAGTTCGTCCCACTCCGTCGGCACCTGCGTGCGCTCGATGGGGATCACCGCGTTGTCGCCCATGACCGGACCGCCCTTATAGGGCGGCTCCAACTGGATGTTGCGCGACGCCACCAGCGTCGGGTTCACGATGACCGCCGACGCGTTGGCGGGCACCTTGTATTTGTTGTCGTAGTGAAACGTCACCTTCATCTTGTCGCCGGCCGGTTCGATCTTGTCGACGGAACCGACGCGAACGCCCATGATTTGGACTTTGTCGCCGGAATAGAGGGCGTTCGCCGATGGGAAATAAGCGATTACGGTGTTGGTGGTCAACCTTTGGTAGAGCCGCCAGCCGAGGGCGCCGGCGACCAGGATCAGCAGTACCGCCAGCACGCCGATGACCGTCCGGGGCCGCGGTTTTCCGAAATTGAAGACGCTGCTCAATTCTGGCTACCTCCCGTGATGCCGCTGCCGCCCGTGCCGCCCGGGTTGATCAACGGAGCGGGCAGCTGGGGGCCGGGTCCCGGCGGCGCGGCCGGTCCCGCCCGGAACCCGGGCGCGAACCTCGACGGCGGCGGCGTCGGTACGGCCGGCGCCAGGATATCGG
>NZ_LZKH01000061.1:0-757 GCF_001672745.1 Mycobacterium sp. E1386 | reverse complement strand
GATCCCCGTCCCCGAGCCGGAGCCCGCGCCGAAGGCGGCGCCGGTCGCCGCCCCCGCCGCCCCCGCGGCTTCCGCGGCGAGCAACGAGGAACAGGCCATGAAGGCCGCGCGGGTCTTGAGCCTGGCGCAGGACACCGCCGACCGCCTGACCAGCACGGCCAAGGCCGAGTCGGACAAGATGCTGGCCGACGCCCGTGCCAACGCCGACCAGATTCTCACCGAGGCGCGCCAGACCGCCGAGACCACGGTCGCCGACGCCCGGCAGCGCGCCGACGCGATGCTCGCCGATGCGCAAACCCGCTCTGAAACCCAGCTGCGCCAGGCCCAGGAGAAGGCCGACGCCCTGCAGGCCGACGCCGAACGCAAGCACTCCGAGATCATGGGCACGATCAACCAGCAGCGCACCGTCCTGGAAGGCCGGCTCGAGCAGCTGCGCACCTTCGAACGCGAGTACCGGACCCGGCTCAAGACGTACCTGGAATCGCAGTTGGAGGAGCTCGGCCAGCGCGGATCGGCGGCGCCCGTCGACTCCAGCGCCGAAGCAGGCGGATTCGACCAATTCAATCGGGGTAACAACTAGCCTCACAGGCGTGCCGGACACTCGCCAAGCTGCGCGGTTGGCACACTGGACCTGCACACGAACTGGCTGTCCCGCTCGCCGCTGGGAGGATGACCGATGCTGATCATTGCGCTGGTACTGGCCCTGGTCGGGCTCGTCGCATTGGTGTTCGCCGTGGTCACGAGCAATGAGTTGGTG
>NZ_LZKH01000060.1:0-7162 GCF_001672745.1 Mycobacterium sp. E1386 | reverse complement strand
TGCCGAGCCTGATGCCGGCCGGGCGCTGCCCGGCGGCGTGTGCGTCCCCCGCGCGGGTGCGGCGATGGCTGAGGACGCCGGCGTCGGCGATGAGGTGGTGCGGCGCGGCCTGCGTGATGACCGCGGTGACGATGTCCCCCGGTCGCACCCGGTCGTCGGCGTGGAAGTGCACCAGGCGACCGTCGCGGGCGCGGCCGGTCATCCGCGCCGTGCGGGTGTCCTTGCGTCCCTCGCCGGCGGCGACCAGCAGCTCCACGGTCTGGCCGACCAGCGCGCGATTGCCCTCCAGCGAGATCTGCTCCTGCAGCTCGACCAGCCGCTCGTAGCGTTCCTGCACAACGGCTTTCGGGAGCTGCCCGTCGAGCTCGGCGGCCGGGGTGCCCGGCCGCTTGGAGTACTGGAAGGTGAACGCGGCCGCGAACCGGGCCTGCCGCACCACGTCCAGGGTGGCCGCGAAGTCCTCTTCGGTCTCACCGGGAAACCCGACGATCAGGTCGGTGGTGATGGCGGCGTGCGGCATGGCCGCCCGCACGCGGTCGATGATGCCGAGGTAGCGCTCGGCGCGGTACGAGCGCCGCATCGCCCGCAACACCCGGTCGGAGCCCGACTGCAGCGGCATGTGCAGGGCGGGGCAGACATTCGGCGTCTGCGCCATGGCCTCGATGACGTCGTCGGTGAATTCGGCCGGATGCGGTGAGGTGAACCGCACCCGTTCCAGACCGTCGATGCCCCCGCAGGCCCGCAGCAGACGCGCGAAGGCGCCGCGATCGCGGGGCAGCGCCGGGTCGGCGAACGACACCCCGTAAGCGTTGACGTTCTGGCCGAGCAGCGTGACCTCGAGCACGCCGTCGTCCACCAGCGCCCTCACCTCGGCCAGGATGTCGGCCGGGCTGCGGTCGACCTCCTTGCCCCGCAGCGAGGGCACGATGCAGAAGGTGCAGCTGTTGTTGCACCCGACGGAGACGGAAACCCAAGCGGCATAAGCCGATTCGCGTGCGCTCGGCAGCGACGACGGGAACGCCTGCAGCGACTCGGCGATCTCCACCTGGGCGACCTTGTTGTGCCGCGCCCGTTCCAGCAGCGTGGGCAGCGATCCGAGGTTGTGCGTGCCGAAGACGACGTCGACCCAGGGTGCCTTGCGCAGCAACGCGTCCCGGTCTTTCTGGGCCAGGCAGCCCCCGACCGCGATCTGCATCTCGGGGTTGCCGCGCTTGCGCGGCGCCAGGTGGCTGAGGTTGCCGTACAGCTTGTTGTCGGCGTTCTCGCGGACCGCGCAGGTGTTGAAGACGACCACGTCGGCGTCGGCGCCCTCGACCGCCCGCTGGTAGCCGGCCGCTTCCAGCAGACCCGCCAACCGCTCGGAGTCGTGGACGTTCATCTGGCAGCCGTAGGTGCGCACCTGGTAGGTACGCGCCCCCGAGACGTCTCGGGCCACCATCGAAGTCACGGGGCCATGGTACGGCGACCGGTCGGCGGGCGAGAAACCGCACGTCACCGGGCTAGACCCGGCGGCGATCCCGTTCGGCGGCCAGCTCGGCGAGGACGACCTCGCACGCGAGGTTCTGGCTGTAGCCCCGGCGCGCCAACATCCCGACCAGCCGGCGGGTCACTCGCGCGTCATCGCCGTCCAGAGTTTCCCGACGCAGCCTGGCCCGCACCAACTGCTCGGCCCGGTCCCGCTCGGCGCCGGCGTCGATCGCGGACAGCGCCGTGGCGATCACGTCTTTGTCGACACCTTTGGTTCGCAATTCGGCGGCCAGGGCCCGCCTGCTCTTCGCCCGGCGGGACTGCACCCACTGTTCGGCGAAATCGCTGTCGTCGACCAGGCCAACGGCGGCGAGCCGGTCGAGCACGGCATCGCTGACGTCTTCGGGGTAACCGCGTTTCGCCAGCTGGCCGTGCAGCTCGGCCCGGGTGCGCGCCCTCGCGGTGAGCAGGCGCAGGCACAGCGTTCGCGCCTGCTCCTCGCGAGAGGGCTCAGAAATCGACGGGGGCGGGCAGGACGCTGTCATTTGAGGGGTCATCGGTCACGACCGCGCCAATGCCGAGCTTCTCCTTGATCTTCTTCTCGATCTCGTTGGCCACCTCGCCGTTTTCCATCAGGAAGGTGCGGGCATTCTCCTTGCCCTGACCGAGCTGCTCACCCTCGTAGGTGAACCAGGAACCGGACTTGCGGATGAAGCCCTGCTCCACGCCCATATCGATCAGCGAACCCTCGCGGCTGATCCCCCTGCCGTAGAGGATGTCGAATTCCGCCTGCTTGAACGGCGGCGACACCTTGTTCTTGACGACCTTGACCCGGGTGCGGTTACCGACCGCGTTGGTGCCGTCCTTGAGCGTCTCGATCCGGCGCACGTCCATGCGCACCGACGCGTAGAACTTCAAAGCCTTACCGCCCGTGGTGGTTTCCGGGCTGCCGAACATCACCCCGATCTTTTCCCGCAGCTGGTTGATGAAGATCGCGGTGGTTCCCGAATTGTTCAGCGCGCCAGTCATTTTCCGCAGCGCCTGGCTCATCAGCCGGGCCTGCAGACCGACGTGGCTGTCCCCCATCTCGCCCTCGAGCTCCGCGCGCGGCACCAGCGCCGCCACCGAGTCGATGACCAGGATGTCCAGCGCGCCGGAGCGGATCAGCATGTCGGCGATCTCGAGGGCCTGCTCCCCCGTGTCGGGCTGGCTGACCAGCAGGGAATCGGTGTCCACGCCCAGCTTCTTGGCGTAGTCCGGGTCCAGAGCGTGCTCGGCGTCGATGAACGCCGCGACGCCGCCGGCGGCCTGGGCGTTGGCCACCGCATGCAGGGCGACGGTGGTCTTACCCGAGGACTCCGGGCCGTAGATCTCCACGACCCGGCCGCGGGGCAGGCCGCCGATGCCCAGGGCCACGTCCAGTGCGATGGATCCGGTCGGGATGACCGAGATCGGCTGACGCATCTCGTCGCCGAGACGCATCACCGAGCCTTTGCCATAGCTCTTTTCGATCTGGGCCATCGCCAGTTCGAGAGCCTTCTCGCGGTCGGGGGCTTGCGTCATGGTGCCTCTCCTATAGTTCGGTGTGTTCGGTGACCGGTATCGGTCGGTTGGCCGTGACACTAGAGAAGGCCACCGACAAGTTGACTCACCGAACGTTCCCCACAGTAGCCGAACACCTGTTCGATTCAAGCGGACACGCCGAGGCCCACCACACGTATGGCAACATCTGCTATCGAAAGGCGCCGACGGGCCAAGTCTCAGGGGACCGGAGCGAAGCCGGGGCGGCCCGCCACTGTGTGACCGCCGGCGCTTCCTCACCCACCACCGGGGCGGATCTCCCCTGAAGAGCTTGGTTTCTCATTAATGGACATCTCCGCTGAGCTGGCCGAAATATCTTGCTACAAAGGGTTTTTCGCGTTGCCCGTGGGTGGCGATGCGGCGGGATGGCATCCGGTCGGGCGGTCCTACGCCGACGGCTGCACCGACCTGATCGACGCCACCGCCAAGCGCTATCACACGACGGAACTGCGCGTCGCCGCCTCATTGGTTCACCTCGGCCACGCCAGCCGCCTGTGGTCGCCCGTGCTCGCATGCGCGCTCGGTCACGGCGTCGTCCCCGACCTCAGCGACTTGCAGCGCGCCGACGACGGGGCGCAACTGCGGCTGCCCGCGCCCGTCGGGATCCCCGCCGACTCACCGGAGGTGCTCTACCGGGTGGTGGTGCAACAGCACATGGAGCCGCTCGCCGCCGGCCTGCGGGTCAAGCTGGCGCCCGCCCTGCTGGCGGGCAATGTCGCCTCCGCGCTGACCGGAGCCGCGCGGGCCCTGCTCGCGGCGCGGCCCGACCTCGGCCCGCGGATCGCCGCGATGACCCATGCGCTGCTGGGTATCGGCGCACTGGCCGGATCCGGTGTCACGGGCCCACACCTGAGCTTCAAACGCCGGAGTTGCTGCCTCTTCTATCGGCTGCCGGGCCGGTTCGTCTGCGGCGATTGCGTGTTCGAGGCGCCCCCGCCGAAGCGGGCTTAGGCGTCGCGTCGTTTGCCCTTGTGGTGCAGGGGTATCTGAGCGTCATGTCCACAACCGCACCGCCGTCCCTGCGCGCCCTCGCGTTGACCTGCTCGTTGAAGAAGAGCCCGGAGCCGTCGAGCACCGAGCTGATCGCCGATCAGGTGCTGGCTCAACTGCGCAAGGCGGGGGTCGACGGCGACAAGGTGCGCTGCGTGGACCTGGCGCTGCTGCCCGGCGTGGAAGCCGACATGGGGCCGGGCGACGAATGGCCGGGGCTGCTGGAGAAGATCACCGCGGCGGACATCGTCGTGCTGTCGACGCCCACCTGGGTCGGCCACATGTCCAGCGTCGCGCAGCGCGTGCTGGAGCGCCTCGACGCCGCGATCTCCGACAAGGACGACGCCGGACGGCCCCGGATGGTCGGCAAGGTGGCGCTGGCGGCGGTCGTGGGGAACGAAGACGGCGCACACAAGATCGTCGCCGACCTCTTCCAGGCGCTGAACGACATCGGATTCTCGATCCCCGCTCAGGGGTGCACGTACTGGAACGGCGAGGCCATGCAAGGGACGAACTTCAACGACCTGGACGAAGTGCCGGAAGCGGTGGCCGCCACCACCGCAACGGCGGCCCGCAACGCCGCCCACCTCGCGGCCCTGCTGCGGCAGAACGAGTACCCGCCCTACGAATAGGCGTCACCACTGATCGCGCGGCACGTCGAAGTCGACGCACAGGGCCCGCCACACGTCGCGGGGCTCGGCCCCGTCCTCGATCGCCTGGGCGGCGGTGCGGCCGTCGAAACCGCTCAGCACATGGTCCGCGAGCACCGAAGAGCCGTACGCCGCACCGAATCGCAGGACGACGCGTTCGTTGAATTCCGTTAGCCGCACGCCAGCAAGATACCCACCGGGCAGCGATCGGACACCGGCCGCGTTACCGCCAGCTGGCCGGCAGGTCGATCAGGTGGTTGGGGCAGAAGTCCTGGACGGCCTCGGACATGGTGGTCCGCGCCCGCTCCGCCGACATCCGCGAGCGCAACTGCATGAAGGCGTATTCGGCCGGCGCGTAGCCCTGCTCAGCGGCCGCCGGGTCGTCCATCAACTGGCAGGCCTGCTGCTCGGCGCCGCTGTCGGCGTGCGCGACGCCCGAGCCGAACAACATCGCGGCAAGAAGCAGCGCGCCCGCGACGATCGTCCTCATTGCCGATGCCCTCCTTTCGCGAACCGCCCGATCATCCCGTCCGAGCGAGCGCTTCATGACACACCTGGACCGGATCGGCCACGCCGACGATGCTAGCGGCGGCGGCTTGGGCGGCTTCCCGATAACGCGGCGATGACAACACGTCGTTCACCGCAGCCACCAGCGCCTCGGCGGTCAACGGCCGGATCAACCGTCCGCTGCCCTGCCGGACCACCCGGTTCGCCATCTCCCACTGATCCCCGCCACCCGGCACCGCCACCAGCGGCACCCCCGCCAGCAGCGTCTTGGCCACCATGCCGTGGCCGCCGCCGCAGATCACCAGGTCGGCGTGGCGCAACAACTCGGCCTGGCTGCCGAGCCCGACCACCGCCCACGGCGGCACCCGCAGATCCGCTCCCCCCAGCCGCGAGACCACCAGCCGCGATCCGGCCGGCAGCGTCTCCCCCGGCCGCAGGCAGGCCAACCCGACCTCCGCCAGGCCCTCGGTCCCGGTCATCGCGGTCGACGGCGCGACCACCAGCACGGGCCCTGAGCCCGCCGGGATTTCCAGCACCCGATCGGTCGGTTCGAAGTGCAGCGGACCCACCAGCACGGCCTCCGCCGGCCAGTCCGGCCGCGGCACCTCGAGGGCGGGCAGCGTGGCGATCAGCCGCCGCAGCGGCCCGGGATCGCGAGCCGGCAGCCCGATCTCGACCCGCACCGCCGCGCGCTGCCGAAGGCCCGCGCGCCAGGACCGCGCGGTGAGCGCCCGCATCGTGGCGTCGCGGAGCCGGCCGCGCAGGCCGGTGCCCGGCGCCAGCCCGCTGCCTATCGGCGGCAGCCCCTTCGACGGCAGGTAGAGCGGGTGCGGGTTGAGCTCGATCCACGGGATGCCCAACAGCTCGGCGGCCATGCCGCCCCCGGCGGTGATGACGTCGGACACCACCAGGTCGGGCGCCAGGTCGCGCAGCGCCGGCACGTTGAGGACGGCCATCCGCGCCGCGCGCCGATGGATCCGGGCGCCGGCGTCGGCGTCGTCGTCGGTGGCGGCCAGCCCGTCCAGCGGGGCGGCGTCGATGCCGGCGGCGCGGGCCGTGTCGACCCACTCGGCGCCGGTGAACAGCGTGGGCTCATCGCCGGCGTGGGCGAAGCGTTGGCACAGCGCGATCGCGGGAAACGAGTGCCCGGGATCCGGCCCGGCGACCACGGCGACGCGCATCGGCCTTACCCTGCCACAGCGCGCCACCGAAACGCTCGCCTACGCTGGCACCCATGACCGAGCTGACTGGGACAACCGTTGCGAACACCCGCACGGTCGAGGGCTTTTTGAACGCCCTGCAGGACGCGGATTACGAGGCCGCCGATGCGGCGTTGGACGACAACCTCGTCTACGAGAATGTCGGGCTGCCGACGATTCACGGCCGCGCCAGGGCGATGAAGCTGTTTCGCCAGATGGACGGCCGCGCCGCCTTCGAGGTGAAGATCCACCGCATCGCCGCCGACGGCGGTGCGGTGCTCACCGAGCGCACCGACGCCCTGATCTTCGGCCCGCTGCGGCTTCAGTTCTGGGTGTGCGGCGTGTTCGAAGTCCACGACGGGCGAATCACGTTGTGGCGCGACTATTTCGACTTCTTCGACATGTTCAAGGCCACCCTTCGCGGCCTCGCCGCCGTGGTGCTGCCGTCGCTGAAAGCGACGTTCTAGCCCCTAGCTGGCGCCGCGCAAGCCGCCGAGTTCGTCGAACGCCTGCGCCCAGCCGACCAGCCGGTCGGTTGCCCCGGCCAGCTCGGCGCGGTAGCGCTGCGAGGCGGCCAGCTGGTCGCCGTTGGCCGAAGACACCAATTGGGCTGCGGCGGTGACCATTTCGTTGTACTGGCGAACGCCGGCGCTCAACTGCGCGGTGAACGCGTTGATGGTGGGCACCAAATACGCCCGCGATGATTCGCTGGACTGCGCCGCCCGCTCCATCGACACCACCTCCGCGGCGGTGGCCGCCATGGCCGCG
>NZ_LZKH01000059.1:0-17488 GCF_001672745.1 Mycobacterium sp. E1386 | reverse complement strand
GGACCGCCCGGGGCGCGGCGACCGCCCGGGCCACCGCCGATGATGGCGCTGCAGCACGGACCACCACCGCCCCCGCCCCTACCGGATGTCAGCGCGACGGCCATGGTGCGTCCGTTGCCGGACGGCGCCCGGGTGATCCTGGTCGCCGACACGACCCAAACCACGCAGGTGACGCACCAGTTGCGGCTGCTGATGGTCGGGGCGGGCGTGGCGACGCTGGCTGTCGCCGCACTGTTGTTGGTGGCGGTCAGCCGGGTGGCGCTGCGCCCGCTGGACCGGTTGACGGCGCTGGCCAACGACATCCGGACCGGTGATCGCGGGCGGCGGCTGCGCCCCGACCGCGCGGATACCGAATTGGGCCGCGCGGCAAGCGCATTCGACGGCATGCTGGATGCCTTGGAGGCATCCGAGCGCCGGGCGCAGCGGGCGGCCGACGCGGCCCGGCGCGCCGAGACGGCCACCCGGCGCTTCCTGGTGGACGCCGCGCACGAGCTGCGCACGCCGATCGCCGGGATTCAGGTCGCCGCCGAGCAACTCGCCACCAGCGCCTCCCAGCAAGGCGACGACGCAGATGGTCAGTATCGCCGGGCCAGCCTGTTGCTGTCGGACGCGCGGCGCGCCGGGCGGCTCGTCTCGGACATGCTCGATCTGAGCCGCATCGACGCCGGCCTGCCGCTGGACACGCACGACATCGACCTGGCCGCGATCGCCGACGGCGAAGCCGACCGGGCCGCGATGCTGGCACCGCAACTCGCCGTCCGTCGCACGGGCCTGGGCGAGCTGACCGTCAACGCGGACCCCACCCGGCTCGCGCAGATCCTGTCCAATCTCCTCGACAACGCCCGCCGATATACGCCGCCGGGAGGCTCGATCACGATCGACGTCCGCAGGCACGAAGGCGCCGCGGAGGTGACCGTAACCGACAGCGGGCCCGGCATTCCCGACGACGAGCGCGAGCGGATCTTCGAGCGGCTGGTGCGGCTCGACGCCGGACGCGCCCGCGATCACGGCGGCGCCGGGCTGGGCCTGCCGATAGCCCGGGCGCTGGCGCGTGCGCACGGCGGCGAGCTGGTGTGTCTGCCGCACGACGGCGGGGCGCGGTTCCGGCTCAGCATGCCGGTCGAACGCGGGTGAGCGGTGGCCGCCCCAGGCGAGGCGGCCACCGCTCCAGACTGCTAACGCCTCGTCAGATTCCCGGCGGCGGTGGCCGGAGCGGGTCGCCGGGCCCCGGGCCACCCGGACCAACCGGACCACCCGGACCACCCGGTCCCGGTGGGCCTCCGAACGGGCCGCCCGGCGGGTGCTGCGGTCCCGGCGGTCCCGGCACTCCCGGCTGTCCCGGTGGTGGGGGTGGATCCGCACTCGCCACCGCGACGCCGAAGCCGGCCACGGCCGTCCCGAGGGCGCCCGCGAGCAGCGAACCCGCGATGAGTTGTTTGATCTTCACTCGGCCCATCTCTCCTCTCTGTCGGCGGCGCATCTATCCGCGGGGGGACCCGCGGATCGCCGCGATCCGCGACAGTAGGAAGTCAGCCTGAAGCCAGCCTGAAGGAGCGTCAGCCGGACGCGGCCGCCGCGGTCACGGCGGTGAGATGCCACCTGTCCAGCCACGGCTGGATCAGTTCGGCGACCGAGAATTTCGCCGGGACCGAACACCCGGGCCTGGGCGCGTGAGGGTCGCCCCCGCGGATCAGGATGCCGACGGCGCCGACGGTGCCATCGCCTTGATTGAGGTACACCGGGCCGCCGGAATCGCCGCATTGGCCGGGCGCTAGGAACACGACCTTGCTGTCGGTGATTTCCGTGATCTGTCCGCACGTCGCCTCGCCGGTGCCCATGCCGAATTTGCAGAGTTCCTGGCCGGTATGCAGGTTGGTGGCGACGCCGGAGACCCGCAAGGCGGACGCGATAGCCGGATTCTGGGGAACGTCGTCCCCGTTGAGCACGATGAGGCCGATGTCGTGCTGTTCGTCGTGAACCCCCTCGCTGACCGTCTGGCTGAACGTGCCCAGCGTCGCGTAGGGGAGGACCCCGCCCAGGTTCATCGTCACCTTGCTGGCCTCGCCGGGACGGTTGCAATGCCCGGCGGTCAGCACACCGGGCTGGCCGGTGCTGGTCCGCACCAAAAACCCTGCGGTGCAACCCATTCCGCCCGACCCATCGGCGTACTGGACGTAAATGCCCGCCCCCGGGCCGACGGCGGTCGACGCGGGCAGATCGATCGGTGACAGGAGCGGCGGCGGGCCTGGTTCGTGGGTCGGGCCGGTGTTCTTGGGCAGCATGTAGACGGCTGCGAAGAAGGCGACGACGCAACAAAGCGACGCGATCACCAACAACGCGGAATGCATCTTGGACCGCGGCGGGTACGGCGCTTGGGTTCCGGCCAACAGCCCCCCTTTGAGCGGATGCCGGTATCTGTGCGGTCCAGCTTGCCAGCTTCTGCCCGCCGGCCGTGGCGATTAGCCAGATTCGCTGCAGGAGATCAGCCGATGGGGGCCGGCTCCGGGGAGGGCCGGTCGGCGGCGGAATTGTGCGTGCGGTGATGGTGCCGGCGGTAGTGGCGGATCTCGATCACCAAGCCCGTCAGACCCAGGGTCGCCGTGCACAGCGAAACCAGGTACAGCAGCGAGCTGGGGTGACCGGCGAGCGCGTCGCCCAGGATCACGACGGCGGCGGTGCCGGGCAGCAGGCCGCCCAGCGTGGCCAGGCTGTACGGCAGGACCCGCACCGTCGACGCACCGGCGGCGTAGTTGATCGCCGAAAACGGCACCGCGGGAATCAGGCGCAGCGACAAGATGGCCAGCCAGCCCCGCTGCCGCAAGCGCTCGTCCACCGTGTCGATCGACCGATGGCGAACCAGACGGTTCAGCCGCCACCCGGCCGCGCGCACCAGCAGCATCGCGATCACCGCGCTCGCGGTGCTGGCAACCACCGCGATCGCCACACCCATCAACGGCCCGAACAGCAGCCCGGCGGCCAGGGTGAACGCCGTCCGGGGCACCGGCACCACGGTGACCACGATGTGGGCGGCGAGAAACGCCAAGGGAAACCAGGGGCCGACCGACTCGGCCCAATCGCGCATCTGCACCGGGGTGGGTAAGGGCAACCATGACGCGGCCGCGATCAAGAGTGTGATACCGACCACTGTGGCGATCGCCCGGGGCCGCGACAGCAGACGCGCGGCCGCGCCCAGCGCGCCGCCGAGGTCGCGCAGCGTCCGGTTGATTCTGCAGGTGGCGGAAGCCGTCACGCCTGTAAAGGTTACGGGGCGCAGATGAATAACTCGTTTCCCGAGGCTGGCGTTTCATCACCGGCCTGCCTTGCTGGTCGCCCCGCATGGTTTTCTGCCGACAGGTTCGATCAATTAGCCTGATTAGTAAGTCGCAGGCCCCATTTGCTGGCAAAAAAGGGAGCAATCGGTGTCCATTGATGTACCCGAGCTCGCCGAACTAGAACAGGTTCGCGGGCGTTGGCGCAGTGCGGTCGCCGGCGTGCTATCGAAAAGCACCCGGAAGGACCCCGAGGAACTCGGGGACCAGCCCGAGCGGCTGCTGGAAACCCCTACCTACGACGGCATCGCGGTCCGCGCGCTGTACACGGCGCTGGACGAGCTGCCGGAACCGCCGTTGCCCGGCGAGTGGCCTTTCGTGCGGGGCGCCGATGCGCTGCGCGACGTCAAGTCCGGCTGGAAGGTGGCCGAGGCGTTCCCCGCCGATCGCGTCGCCGGGGTAGCGGCCCAGGATGTCAACTCGGCGGTGCTCGAGGCACTTGGCAACGGGGTCAGCGCGCTGGTGCTGCGGGTGGGCGAATCCGGCGTGACGGTCGACCAGCTCGCGGATGCCCTGCAGGGCGTGCACCTGAGCATGGCGCCGGTCATCGTCGACGCGGGCGCGGACTACTCGGCCGCCGCCGACGCGATGCTGGCCCTGGCCGCAGGCGTCGAAGCTGACCAGCGCGAATTACTCTCGATCGACCTGGGCGGCGACCCCCTCACCGCGACACTGAGCGATCGCCCCGCGCCCGCGATGGACGAGGTGGTCGCGGTCGCCAAGCGCGCTGCCCGGGAGCGCGGCGTGCGGGCGATCACCGTCGACGGGCCGGCCTTCCACAACCTGGGGGCCAACGCGACGTGGGAGCTGGCCGGCACCGTGGCCGTCGGGGTGGCCTATCTGCGGCGGCTCACCGAGTCGGGCATGTCGGTCGGGGAGGCGTTGCGGCAGATCAGTTTCCGGCTGGCCGCCGACGACGATCAGTTCGTGACGCTCGCCAAGATGCGGGCCGTGCGTCAGCTCTGGGCGCGGGTCGCGGAGGTCGTAGGCGACCCGGACGGCGGCGCGGTCACCGTGCACGCCGAAACGTCGCTGCCGATGATGACCCAACGCGACCCGTGGGTGAACATGCTGCGCTGCACCCTGGCCGCGTTCGGCGCGGGCGTCGGCGGCGCCGACACCGTGCTGGTGCTCCCGTTCGACGTGGCGATCCCGGGTGGCTTCCCCGGCACGGCGAGAAGCTTCGCGCGCCGGATCGCCCGCAACACCCAGCTGCTGCTCTTGGAGGAGTCGCACGTCGGCCGCGTGCTGGACCCCGCCGGCGGCTCATGGTTCGTCGAGGACCTCACCGCCCGGCTCGCGGAGCAGGCCTGGGAGCATTTCCAGGCCATCGAGGCGCGTGGCGGGTTCGTCGAGGCGCGCGAGTACGTCGCCGAGCAGATCGCCGAGGTGGCCGCGCGACGCGCCGACGACATCGCGCACCGCCGCACCGCGATCACCGGTGTCAACCAGTTCCCGAATCTCACCGAACCCGCTCTGCCGCATGATGATTCGTTGGGTTCGCCGCTGGCCGCCGGCAACCTGCAGCGTTACGCCGCCGCGTTCGAGGCGTTGCGCGATCGCTCCGACGCCTTCCTGGAGCGCACCGGCGCGCGTCCGCAGGCGCTGTTGCTTCCGTTGGGCCCGCTGGCCGAGCACAACATCCGGGCCACGTTCGCCGCCAATCTGCTGGCGTCGGGCGGTATCGAAGCCGTCAACCCGGGCACGGTCGACGCCGCAGGTGTCGCGAAGGCCGTTGCCGATGCGGGATCGCCCAGCGCGGCGGTCATCTGCGGCACCGACAAGCGCTACGGGGACGAGGCCGCGGCGATCGTCGAGGCGGCCCGAACCGCCGGCGTGTCGAGGGTCTACCTCGCCGGGCCGGAAAAGGCCATCGCCGATGCAGAGCACCGGCCCGACGAATTCCTGACCGCGAAAATCAATGCGGTCGAGGCCCTTTCGAACCTGCTGACTCGACTGGGAGCGTAGCCGCAATGACCACAACCGCACCTGTGATCGGTAACTTCGCCGACGTCCCGCTGAACGGCGACCGCCCGCTGCCGCCGCCCACCGAAGCCGCCGTGGAAAAGCACGTCGCGGCCGCCGCGGCGGCGCACTGGTACACGCCCGATCAGCTCGAGTGGCACACGCCGGAAGACATCGCCGTCAAACCGGTGTACATCGGCGCCGACCGGGCCGCCGCGGTGGCCGGCGGTTACCCGCTGAACAGCTTCCCCGGCGAGCCGCCCTTCCTGCGCGGCCCGTACCCCACGATGTACGTCAACCAGCCGTGGACCATCCGTCAGTACGCGGGATTCTCCACCGCGGCGGAGTCGAATGCGTTCTACCGTCGCAACCTGGCGGCCGGCCAGAAGGGCCTGTCGGTGGCCTTCGACCTGGCCACCCACCGCGGCTACGACTCCGACCATCCGCGCGTCCAGGGCGACGTCGGAATGGCCGGCGTGGCAATCGATTCCATCCTCGACATGCGCCAGCTGTTCGACGGCATCGACCTGTCGACGGTGTCGGTGTCGATGACGATGAACGGCGCCGTGCTGCCGATCCTGGCGCTGTACGTGGTGGCCGCCGAGGAGCAGGGGGTGCCGCCGGAGAAGCTGGCCGGCACCATCCAGAACGACATCCTCAAAGAATTCATGGTGCGCAACACCTACATCTATCCGCCCAAGCCGTCGATGCGCATCATCTCCGACATCTTCGGCTACACCAGCGCGAAGATGCCGAAGTTCAACTCCATCTCGATCTCCGGCTATCACATCCAAGAGGCCGGGGCCACAGCCGATTTGGAGCTGGCCTACACGCTGGCCGACGGCGTCGATTACATCAAGGCGGGCCTGGACGCCGACCTGGACATCGACAAGTTCGCGCCGCGGCTGTCGTTCTTCTGGGGCATCGGGATGAACTTCTTCATGGAGGTCGCCAAGCTGCGGGCGGGCCGGCTGCTGTGGAGCGAGCTGGTGGCGCAGTTCAACCCGAAGAACCCCAAATCGCTGTCGTTGCGCACACATTCGCAGACCTCCGGCTGGTCGCTGACCGCGCAGGACGCCTTCAACAACGTCGCGCGCACCTGCATCGAGGCGATGGCCGCGACCCAGGGGCACACCCAGTCGCTGCACACCAACGCCCTCGACGAGGCGCTTGCGCTGCCCACGGACTTCTCAGCGCGGATCGCGCGCAACACGCAGCTGCTGCTGCAGCAGGAGTCGGGCACCACGCGGCCCATCGACCCGTGGGGCGGCTCGTATTACGTGGAGTGGCTGACCCACCAGCTCGCGCAGCGGGCCCGCGCGCACATCGCCGAGGTAGCCGAGCACGGCGGCATGGCCCAGGCCATCAACGAGGGCATCCCGAAGTTGCGCATCGAGGAGGCCGCCGCGCGGACCCAGGCCCGCATCGACTCCGGGATCCAGCCGGTGATCGGCGTCAACAAGTATCAGGTCGAAGAGGACCAGGAGGTCGAGGTCCTCAAGGTCGAGAACAGCCGGGTGCGCGCCGAGCAGCTGGCCAAACTCAAGGAGCTGCGGGCCGGCCGCGACCAGGCCGCGGTCGACGCCGCGCTGGCCGACTTGTCCCGGGCCGCCGCCGCGCACGGTCGCGCCGGTGAGGACGGGTTGGGTAATAATCTGCTGGCGCTGGCGATCAACGCCGCCCGGGCCAAAGCCACGGTCGGGGAGATCTCCGACGCGCTGGAAAAGGTATACGGCCGGCACCAGGCGGAGATCCGCACCATCGCCGGCGTCTACCGGGACGAAGCCGGAAAGGCCCAGAACATCGCAACCGCCACCGAACTAGTCGAGAAGTTCGCCGAGGCCGACGGCCGCCGGCCCAGGATTCTGGTGGCCAAGATGGGCCAGGACGGTCACGACCGCGGCCAGAAGGTGATTGCGACGGCCTTCGCCGACCTCGGCTTCGACGTCGACGTCGGCTCGCTGTTCTCCACGCCCGAGGAGGTGGCCCGCCAGGCCGCGGACAACGACGTGCACGTGGTCGGCGTTTCGTCGCTGGCCGCCGGCCACCTGACGCTGGTGCCTGCGCTGCGCGACGCGCTCGCCGAGGTGGGACGCCCCGACATCATGGTCGTGGTCGGCGGTGTCATCCCGCCCGGTGACTTCGACGAGCTGTACCAAGCCGGGGCCGCCGCCATCTTCCCGCCGGGGACGGTGATCGCCGAGGCCGCGATCGGCTTGCTGCACAAGCTCGCCGAACGCCTGGGTTACACGCTCGACTAGATGGCAGCCCGCAAGAGCCACACCGTCGACGAGCTGGCCGACGCCATTCGCCGCGGCGACCGCGCGGCGCTGCCGCGGGCCATCACACTGCTGGAGTCCACCCGCGCCGACCATCACGAGAAGGCGCAGCAGCTTCTGCTCGCGCTGACGCCCGACTCGGGCAACGCGCACCGCATCGGCATCACCGGGACCCCCGGCGTGGGGAAGTCCACCACCATCGAGGCCCTTGGCATGCACCTGATCGAGCAGGGCCACCGGGTGGCGGTGCTGGCCGTGGACCCGTCGTCGACACGCAGCGGGGGATCGATCCTGGGCGACAAGACCCGGATGGCGCGGCTGGCGGTGCACCCGGACGCGTACATTCGCCCGTCGCCGACGTCGGGCACCCTGGGCGGCGTAGCAAAGGCCACCCGCGAGACGGTGGTGTTGTTGGAGGCCGCCGGTTTCGACGTGATCATCATCGAGACCGTTGGCGTCGGCCAGTCCGAGGTGACGGTGGCCAACATGGTCGACACGTTCGTCCTGTTGACCCTGGCGCGCAGCGGCGATCAGCTGCAGGGCATCAAGAAGGGCGCGCTGGAGCTGGCCGACATCGTGGTGGTGAACAAGGCCGACGGGGAGCATCTCGCGGAGGCGCGGATGGCCGCCCGCGAGCTGTCGTCCGCGATCAGGTTGATCCATCCGCGTGAAACACTCTGGCGGCCACCGGTTCTCACGATGAGCGCGACGGAGGGGACCGGCCTGCAGGAATTGTGGGACACCATCGAGCGTCATCGCCAGGTGCTCACTGAAGCCGGCGAGTTCGAGGCGCGCCGCCGCGCCCAGCAGGTCGACTGGACGTGGCAGATGGTCCGCGACACCGTCCTGGACCGGGTGCTGTCCAATCCGAAGGTGCGCAAGATGCGTGCCGACATCGAGCGCCAGGTCAAGGCCGGCGAGCTGACCCCCGCGCTGGCGGCGCAGCAAATATTAACGGCCTCGTCAGGATAACGGATAGATAAACAATCCGATTTCGCTCCGGGAAGGTGTGAAATCCAAGTAAATTCAAAAATGTGACGGTGGAAACCCGAGTCGATCGCCGCGCGGTCCCTGTCCACGATGACCTTGACGCAGGTCACCGTGTGTCCGGCGCGGCGGACTCACACTTCGGATGCGTCGTTCGCAGTTTCGCCAGCATGTTCCCCGCTCGCCGCTTCGGCGGCGGCGCGCTGGCGGTGTATTTGGACGGCCAACCCGTCGTCGACGTCTGGACCGGGTGGTCCGACCGGGGTGGCCACACCCCGTGGTCGGCCGACAGCGCCCCGATGGTGTTCTCGGCCACGAAAGGCATGGCCGCCACCGTCATTCACCGGCTCGCCGACCGCGGGCTGATCGACTACGAGGCGCCCGTTGCCGAGTACTGGCCGGAGTTCGCGGCCAACGGCAAGGCGAACCTCACCGTGCGTGACGTGATGAGGCACGCTGCCGGCCTGTCGGGCCTGCGTGGCGCCAGCACCGAAGACTTGCTGGACCACGTCGTCATGGAAGAACGGCTGGCGGCCGCGGCACCGGGCCGGCTGCTGGGCAAGTCGGCGTATCACGCCCTTACCTTCGGCTGGCTGATGTCCGGCCTGGCCCGGGGCGTGACCGGAAAAGGCATGCGAGCGCTGATCCGCGAGGAGCTCGCCGAGCCGCTGGGCACCGACGGGCTGTACCTGGGTCGGCCGCCGGCCGGCGCGCCGACGCGGGTCGCCCAGATCGTGGCGCCGCAGAACCTCGTGCGGAACCCGGTGCTGAGCTTCGTGACTCGCAAGGTGGCCAACGAGCTGTCCGGCGGGTTCCGGTCCATGTACTTCCCGGGCATGGTCGCGGCCGTGCAGGGTGACACCCCGTTGCTGGACGGGGAGATCCCGGCGGCCAACGGGGTGGCGACGGCCCGGGGACTGGCCCGGATGTACGGCGCCATCGCCAACGGCGGCGAGGTTGACGGCATCCGGTTCCTATCCCGCGAAATGGTCGCCGGCCTGACCGGTCGGCGGAGCTTGCGCCCGGACCGAAACCTGTTCATGCCGCTGGCATTCCACCTGGGCTACCACAGCCTGCCCATCGGGAACGTGATGCCCGGCTTCGGCCACGTCGGGCTGGGCGGCTCGCTCGGCTGGACCGACCCGGCGAGCGGCGTAGCTTTCTCGCTGGTGCACAACCGGCTGCTGACCCCGTTCGTGATGACCGATCACGCGGCGTTCGTCGGCATCTACGCCCTGATTCGCAAGGCTGCCGAGAAGGCGCGCAAGCGCGGCTTCGAGCCGGTGACCGAGTACGGGGCGCCGTTCTTCGAGCCGGGGGCGGTTGCGGGGTAACCCGGCAAACATCCGCGCGCGGTTGCGCGGACCGCGCTCAAGCACCGCATTGCGGTGGTGGGCACCTGGAAAAGTGCAGCTCAGCGCGGATCTAAGCGATCCGATTAAGGCACGGTATACGCGGTCTTTACATATTTGACACGTGTTTCACCGAACCGGCCCGCAAAATCAAACAATCGGTAATATTGCCGCGATAAACATGGCATCGATGACGCGCACGACTTGGAAGGCTGAAGCTGGATGAAATGGGCCCGCACGACTAGACCCACCGAAAGCCATGCCACCTCCGGATGCCTCGTCGAATCGTCGACCGCCACGCGCCCCCTCGCCTTATTCGTCCTGGGCATGGGGCGGTCGGGCACGTCGGCACTGACCCGGGTCCTTTCGTTGTGCGGTGCCACGCTCCCGGCCGGGATGATGGGTGCCGACGAGACGAATCAGCGCGGCTACTGGGAACCGCGCGAATCCCTGCTCCTCAACAGGTCGATCCTCGAGCGGCGCGGCAGCGCCTGGTGGGACCCGTCGCTGCGCGTCCTGGAGGAGGGCGCCTTCACGGCGGCGGAGCGGGCGGCGGCCACCGTCGACATCTCCGCTTACCTCAAGTCGCTGCCGGACGCACCGCTGCTGGTCATCAAGGACCTGCAGATCGTGGTGCTCTGGGAGATGTGGTTCGAGGCGGCACGTGCGGCGGGTTTTGACGTCGCCGTCGTGATCGCTGTGCGCCACCCGCAGGAGGTGATCGCGTCGCTGGGGAAGGCTACCGGGGCGTCGCCGGAACTCGCCAGCGCCCTGTGGTTGAAGGGAAACCTCCTGGCCGAGCGCCACTCACGCGGCGTGCCCCGGGTGTTCGTCGAGTACACGCAGCTTCTCGAGAACTGGCGCCGCGAGGTGAAGCGGATTTCCGCCGCGCTCGAGATCGAACTGCGCGCCGACGACGAGAGCGCGGTCGACGAGTTTCTCACCCCCGATCTGCGGCGCAACCGGGACAGTGGACCCGTGATTGATCGCTTCGGCGCCGGCTGGATGTCGGCGGTTTACGAGGCGATTCGCACGGCGGCGCTGGACGGGCCGCCGGACGTGGCGACGCTGGACCGGGTGTTCGAGGCGTATCGGTCCACTGAGCATGATTTCCGAATCGCGTTGGAAGACGCCCGCAGCCACTCCAGCAGCCTCACCGCCAGGCTGCTGCGGCCGTCCGTCATGAGGCCGGTGCTCGAGGTCGTCGCGATGGCGCACCGCCGCAGGGGGACCTGGGCCTAGTCCCCGCCGGTTGACCCACATACTTGGACGACGACCACCCCGAGTCGTCCAAATGTTAAGTAAGCAAAGCAAATTTGCGAAATTGACGCACTAGTCACCGCGATCGCGCTAAAGTCTTTAACGCACCATGACCCGATCATTCGCTCATCAGGGGAGAGCCTGATCCCGCAGGAGGTGCTAGGGGAAAGTGTCGTCTTTTTGCCAGAGACGTTGAGATAGATGCAGTTGCACGTCTCGATGTCTTAGTGCATATCGGGCAAGACGGTGATGACTCTGACAGAGTTGCTGTGCGCCAACGATCGAAGGCGTACGCGAAATCGGAAAGTCATGGCTAACAACCGCATTCAGATTAGCCCGGCGCACGACACTGGAAGGTTTGCGTTTGCGATGAGATCTGCCCGGATCGCCAAGTTCGCTGGAAGTGCTCCCGACGCCGTCTGTCGCCCGGAGAGATCCGGCCGCCCAGAAACCGCGAACCGCCCGGTCATTCTGTTCGTGTTGGGCCCACAGCGGTCGGGAACCTCGGCGATCACGCGGGTTCTCTCGCTATGCGGCGGCACGCTTCCGGCCGGAATGTTAGGCGCCGACGCGAACAATCCGCTGGGCTACTGGGAGCCACGGGCGGCCATCACGCTCAACGAGTCGATTCTGCGGCGGCACGGTAGTAACTGGTACGACCCGTCACCGTGCGCGCTGGACGAGGGTGCCCTCGGAGAACAAAAGGCCACCCACATCGCCAAGATCGGGGACTATCTCTCCACCCTGCCGCCGGCGCCGCTGGTGGTCATCAAGGACCCCCGGATAACCACGCTGTCCGACCTATGGTTCGAGGCGGCACGCCTGGCCGGATTCGACGTCGCGACGGTGATCGCGGTGCGGCAGCCGCAAGAGGTCATCTCGTCGATCGCGGCATCATGGCGAATCTCTCCCGCGCTGGCCAGTGCCATCTGGCTGAAATACAACTTGCAGGCCGAACGCCAAACGCGCGGCGTAACTCGCGTGTTCGTCGAGTACGCCAACCTCCTCGAAGACTGGCGCCGGGAGATGAAACGAGTCTCCGTGATACTGCCCAACGAATTGAGCACGGGGGAAGAGCGGGCCGTCGAGGACTTCCTCAGGCCCGACCTGCGACGCCAACGACACTGCGGCCCGGTGACGAATCTCTTTGGTGCCGACTGGATTTCCGTGGTCTACGAAACGCTGTGCGCGGCGGCGCTCGACGAGCCCGTGGACGCGCCCGCGCTGGATCGCGTCTTCGAGTCCTACCGGGCGTGCGAACGCGATTTCCGCAAGGCGTTCCAGGATTTTCATGGCTTGTCCAACAGCATGCTTTTTCGCGTCTTCCCGCCGGTCATTGCGGGCCCAATGATGGAGATACTGGCGATGGCGCACCGGCGCCGTGGCACGTGGGCCTAGTGCTGCGAATCCCGCTGGCCCGGGCAGGGTGCCCGATATGATCGAGCAGACCGCGTTCTCGGCAACCTGTGCCGGTCACCTACCTGCACACCAATGGGAGGCATCGGCTCTTGTCAGTATCCGTCCTCATCACCGGGGGAGCGGGGTTCATCGGGTCGGCGCTGTCGTATCGCCTCGTCGAGGCCGGGTACGACGTCGCCGTTATGGACGTCCTGCACCCCCAGGTACATAGTGCGGATCGACCGCTCGACCTGCCGTCGTCGGTGCGGTTATTCACCGGGGATGTCACACACGCTCCTGATTGGGATGCGGTGCTCAGGTTGTGCCGTCCGTCCCAGATCGTCCATCTGGCGGCCGAGACGGGAACAGCGCAGTCGCTGTCGGAGGCGACGCGCCACGGCTCGGTGAATGTAGTGGGCACCACCCAGCTTCTTGACGCCCTGAGCCGCTCTGCCCTCGTTCCCGAGCAACTCGTGCTGGCGTCATCCCGGGCGGTCTACGGCGAGGGCTCGTGGCAAGCCGGCACCCACGTCTTCTATCCGCCGCCCCGCAGCCACGCGCAGCTGTTGGCCGGCCAGTGGGATCCCCAGGGACCCGACGGCGAACCCGCGGTGCCGCTGCCGAGCCGCGCGAGCGAAACGGAACCCCGTCCAACCAACGTGTATGCCGCGACCAAGCTCGCCCAGGAGCACTTGCTGGCGGCCTGGACGGCCGCGCACGACACCAATGTCAGCGTGCTACGGCTGCAGAATGTCTACGGTCCCGGCCAATCGCTGACGAATTCGTATACCGGAATCGTCGCTCTGTTCGCGCGTTTGGCGCGCGAAGGGCAATCGCTCGAGGTATACGAGGACGGCAGGATCGTGCGCGATTTCGTCTACATCGACGACGTCGTCGACGCGCTGTTCGCGGCGCTGCAGGACCCCGCGACCGAATCGCGCCGCCTCGACATCGGATCGGGCAAGGCGACCACTATCCACGAGCTGGCTGACAAGGTCGCCACCATGTGCGACGCCCCGGAGCCGAACGTCGTGCCCAAATTCCGCGACGGTGACGTACGCGCCGCGAGCTGTGACATCGGACCGGCCGGCAGCGAGCTGGGCTGGCGGCCGAAGTGGACCCTCGACGAGGGTTTGCCCGCGTTGCTGGCTTGGATCGGCAAGGAATCCGGATTTTCCTCCGGCTGATCGAACCAACGCGGCGACCTCGCCGTGCCTATAACGGCGAGTTGGTGGAGGACCCAGCAAACGGCGCTACCCTCGGTGGACGGGGCGATGACCATTTGAAGCATATGATGGTCCGCATAGGCTGACCGGTGGTCAGCGGGCGAGCCAGTATGGCGGCTACGCGCTACAAACGGAGAGGCCGAGCGTTGACCGGGTTGATGGAAAAGTACGAAACGGCGTGGGGGCTCGGACGGACGTCTAACCTGATCACCGGGAGGAAGTTCGTGCGAACTAGGGGGCAATCGTGACCGTGGCCGATCGCGATTCCCGGTCTTCATTCGTGGACACACGATCCGCCTACCTCGACCTGCTCCGGCGCAACCTGACCCGGTATGGCAGCGACGAGCTGGTGCCCGTCGGTTGGAACTACTTCGGACGCCCGGTGCTCAGCGCCGGCAAATTCATGCTGGTGCGCAAGCGTCCGTTCAATCCGCACGCGCGTGACTTGGGGCTGGATTGGCCGGCGGATGCGTTGACGATGATCGGTATGCAGCGACTGACGAGTTTGCAGCGCTGCGTCGAGACCGTTCTGAACGAGAACATCCCCGGCGACCTGGTCGAGTGCGGAGTGTGGCGCGGCGGGGCGTCGATCTTGATGCGGGCGGTGTTGGCCGTCTACGGCGATAAGAAGCGATCCGTGTGGCTGGCCGATTCGTTCGAGGGAGTTCCGCCCCCAGACACCGCGCATTTCGAAGCGGATAAGGGGATCCGGCTGCACCACGCCGCCGGTGTGCTGGCGGTGTCAGAGGCGCAAGTGAAAGCGAATTTCGAGCGCTACGGGTTGCTGGACGACCAGGTTCGTTTCCTGCCGGGCTGGTTCAAAGACACGCTGCAGGGCGCCCCGATTGAGCGCATCGCCGTGCTGCGGCTCGACGGCGACCTGTACGAATCGACGATCCAAGGGCTCGACGCGCTCTATCCGCGGCTGTCGCCGGGAGGTTTTTGCATCGTTGACGACTACCACGCTATCGACGCGTGCCGGCAAGCCGTCACGGACTACCGAACTGAGCATGGCGTGACTGCCGAGATCGTCGAGATTGACGGCACCGGTGTGCTGTGGCGCAAGGAATGACGAGTCGCCGCGCCGTCGCTGAGTAGCCCGCGCCGATGCCGGTATTCGTCGGTATTTAAGGTGATGTCGGTGCATCATTGCCGCCGATGCCACAAGTGAAGGGCCTGGATTCGCGATGAAAATGGTGCTGGCGAGCTACGGCACTCGCGGCGACATCGAGCCTTCGGTGGTGGTCGCCCGCGAACTCGTACGCAGGGGTCACGACCTGGTGATGGCGGTCCCGCCCGACTCGATCGCCTTCACCGAGGCCGCCGGGCTGCCGGCCGTTCCGTACGGGCTGGAATCGCAGGCCTGGTTGGATCTCTACCGCAATTTCTGGACGTCGTTCTTCAGCCGCTTCTGGCGGGTCCGGGAGCTGAGATCGATGTGGCGCGAAATGTGGGACCTCAGCGACCAGTGCTGGGCGCAGATGAACACCACCCTGGTGTCGATTGCCGACGGGGCGGACCTGCTGTTCGCCGGGCAAAGCTATCAGGAGCCGGCCGCCAACGTCGCGGAGTACTACGACATCCCGTTGGCCACGCTGCATCACGTCCCCATGCGGCCTAACGGCCAGACCGTTTCGATGCTGCCGGCACCGTTGAGTCGCTCGGCGATGACGGCGTTCGACTGGTTCAGTTGGCGCCTGAACAAGAAGGTCGAGGACACGCAGCGCCGCGAACTCGGGCTCCCCAAGGCAACGCATCCCTCGCCGCGCCGGATCGCCCAGCGAGAGTCGCTGGAAATCCAAGCGTACGACGAGGTTTGCTTTCCCGGACTGGCGGACGAATGGGCGAAATGGGACGGCCTACGGCCGTTTGTCGGCCCATTGACAATGGAACTGACCACGAGCGCCGACGACGACGTGGCAGCTTGGATTGCCGCCGGATCGTCGCCGATTTGCTTTGGCTTCGGCAGCATGCCGGTCGAATCTCCGGTCGACACGGTCGAAATGATCGCTGCGGCATGTGCGGAATTGGACGAGCGGGCGTTGATTTGCGCCGGCTGGAGCGATTTCAGCGACGTGCCACTTCCTGCCCACGTCAAGGTCGTGGGCACGGTGAATTATGCGACGGTCTTTCCCGCCTGTCGCGCGGTCGTTCATCATGGCGGCTCGGGTACCACGGCGGCGAGCCTGCGTGCCGGAGTCCCCACCCTGATTCTTTCGATGGACGTCAATCAAACCATCTGGGGGGGCCAGCTCAACCGGCTGAAAGTCGGTACGACGCGCCGCTTTTCGGCAACCACCCGCGAAACACTGGTCGTGGACCTGCGCCGGATACTCGACCCGGACTACGGCATGCGCGCGCGCGAAATCGCCAGGCACATGACCAAACCCGCCGACAGCGTGATCAAAGCGGCCGACCTCGTGGAAAAGTTTGCCAGCTCCTGGAGCCGCGCCTGATCGGCAACGCGCGAGCTGGGCTGTGTGCTTCCGGGTGAGCCTCCGGACTCGTGGCGGCGGCGGGCAACGAGTTCCTGCTTCTCGACACACGAGACCGATCCTTCTGGCAGACTGATATCTGATCAGCCGAAGATGCCTGGGCGAGTGTCACACCGTTCAAGGGTCGTATTAGTACAAGGTCGGGGGGACAGGTCGATGAAGTTGTCATCGTCGTACCCGACAAGGACCGGTAAAAATCGCTGCCCTGGCGACCCCTGGAATCTCCGTGCCCATGCGGCGCAACCAAAACTCAGTCAATCCCAATCGGGAAGGGAGAGACTGAAATTAGGGGCTAAAGACCCTATCTGCGGAGTTGCCTGCGCATGGGACAAGTGATTAAGGTTACAGCGCGATGAAATTTGCTGTGGCAAGTTATGGGACGCGCGGCGACATCGAGCCGTGCCTCGCTATCGGCCGCGAATTGATGCGCAGAGGGCATGAAGTACGCATGGCCGTCCCGCCCAATTTGGTTGAGCTCGCTCGAGAAGCGGGGTTGGCTGCCATCGGCTACGGGCCGGACATGCACGACTTCTGGAGCGATGAATTCATCCGCGACTTCTGGAAGAATTTCGCGCGCGGGCCCATCAAGTTGATGCGGGACGCCTGGGAGCCGGTGCTGCGGAACTGGCAGGAAATGAGCTCGTCCCTGATGTCGGTCGGGGCGGGGGCCGATTTGCTCTTCACGGGCCAGCTCTACCAGGACCTGGCGATCAACGTGGCGGACTACTACGGCATTCCGATGGCCACGCTGCATTACATCCCGATGCGGCCGAACGGGCAGCTGATTCCGATGCTGCCGGGGCCGATGGTGCGTACCGGAATGGCGGTGTACGACTGGGTGTGCTGGCGGATGAACAAGAGGGCCGAGGATCGGCAGCGCCGTGAACTCGGCCTGCCCAAGGCAACCAGAACCTCGCCGCAAAGGATCGCCGCACGGGGATCGCTGGAGATCCAGGCCTACGACGAGGTCTGCTTTCCCGGCTTGGCAGCCGAATGGGCGAAAAAATGGGGCGACCGACGGCCCTTCGTCGGCGCGCTGACGATGGAGTTGACCACCGACGCCGATGAGGACGTAGCGTCGTGGATCGCCGCGGGAACACCGCCGATCTGCTTTGGTTCGGGCAGCATCCCCCTCGAATCCGCTTCCGCCACAGTCGAAATGATCAGTAAGGCCTGCGCGAAGCTAGGCGAGCGGGC
>NZ_LZKH01000058.1:0-137931 GCF_001672745.1 Mycobacterium sp. E1386 | reverse complement strand
CATCCCGGCGATGCGCCGCCCGAGCCGGGTTATGTGCCGTCGCAGGCGTTGGCCGATTTCGTGCGCTGCCGCGATCTCACGTGCCGCTGGCCGGGTTGCGATTGCCCGGCGGTGGCCTGCGACATCGACCACACCATCCCCTACAGCGCTGGCGGGCCCACCCACGCCTCGAATCTCAAATGTTATTGCCGCACACACCATTTGGTGAAAACCTTCTGGGGCTGGCAGGAGAAGCAATTGCCCGACGCCACGCTGATCCTGACCTCCCCGGCCGGGCGCACCTACGTCACCACCCCGGGCAGCGCCCTGCTGTTCCCCAGCCTGTGCCGCGCCACCGGCGCGATCGCGACCGCCGAAGCCGACCCACCCGCGGAGTATTGCGGCGAGCGCACCGCGATGATGCCCACCCGGCGACGCACCCGCGCCCAGGACCGCACCCACCGGGTGGCCACCGAACGCCGCAACAACCGCACCGCTCGCCTGGCACGCCGAGCAAGCGACACCGCGCAGCACCAGCCGCGCGACGCTATTGGCGACGACGACCCGCCGCCCTTCTGATTTGTGGGATCGGTAGCGAACCGGTCGGTGTCTGCTGCTCGCGTAGTCGAGGAAAGGCGCGAGGCAATGAGGCATATTCACAAGGTCAGGAAGGTCATTACCGGGGCGCTGCTGTCCGGCGGCGTGGCGGTGGCCGGTCTGGGGCTGGCCGGTCTGGGCCTGGCCGCGGGCACGGCCCAGGCGGAGCGCGGTATCGCGCCGCAAGTCATCGGCCCGCTGCCGCTGGACAACTTCACCGTCCCGCACGATTGGTGCCCGGGGCAGCCGTTGCCGATGCCCGATGTCCGATGGGATATGGGCGTCTGCCACCACTGGTACTGGGTCCCCGTCGGCGGGATGGGCAACGTTGGCCAGTTCGTCTGGGAGGGCGACGCGCCCCGCCGGCCGCTGGGTCCGCCGCCTTGCTACGGAGCACCCATCTGCCTGCCCGGCCTGTAGCCGACACCGTCCCGGACGCGTGAGCAGCCCGCGATCGGGTAGCCCGCGGCTATGGACATCACCGTGACGTTCGTGGGCAACGCGACCACCTTGATCGCGGCGGGCGGGCTGACGCTGCTGACCGATCCGAACTTCCTGCACCAGGGGCAACACGCCTACCTCGGTCACGGGCTGGTATCCAAGCGACTCAGGGAACCGGCGTTGCGCATCGACGAACTACCGCCGGTCGACGCGGTCGTGCTCTCCCACATGCACGGCGACCACTGGGACCGCGTGTCGCAGAAGGGCCTCGACCACGACCTCCCCGTCATCACCACCCCGCACGCCGCCAAACGGCTGCATCACCGTGGCTTCGCGAACGCGAGTGGGCTCTCCACGTGGGAACAGCACAAGATCACCAAGGGCGGCACCACGGTCACCATGACGTCGCTGCCGGGCCGGCACGGCCCGGGGTGGACCCAGCGGCTGCTGCCGTCGGTGATGGGCACCATGCTGGACTTCGCCGCCGACGACGGACCACTGCGGCGCCGGGTCTACATCTCCGGCGACACCCTGCTCGTCGAGGACCTGAAAGAGATCCCGGCGCGGTTCGATTCCATCGACGTCGGCCTGCTGCACCTCGGCGGGACCCGGCTTCCGGCCGGCCCGCGGCTTCCGTTCGGGCTGACCGTGACCATGGACGGCCGCCAGGGCGCGGGATTGGTGGCGATGCTCGCCCTGCCGAAGGCCATTCCGGTGCACTTCGACGACTACGGCGTCTTCGCTTCGCCGCTGGCCGACTTCACGCGGGAGATGCAGCGCCGCGACATGGCCGACCGAATCATCGAGGTGCCGCGCGGCGGGTCGGTCACCGTCTAGGGCACCCGTTAGCGGCGCCGAACCCCGTTAAAGACTTTGGCTACCCTAAGGTCGCCGGTATATCGTTCTCACCGTCCGGAACTCGACGGAAAGGATGCTTGCGGCACCTTGGGGGGTGAATGCGTATTGTTTCCGGGCTCTTTGCAACTTGGTAATCGAAAGTTTCCGGCTGCGTATCCGGCGTAGACAAGGTGAGATGTGATGGACTTATTCGCGCCACCCGAGGTCACCTCGACGCTGATCCATTCCGGTCCCGGGGCGGGTTCGCTGATCGAGGCCGCTGGCGCGTGGCAGAACCTGGGCGTCGAGTTGGAAAACTCGGTCGCGGTGTATGCGTCCGCGTTGTCGTCGTTGATCGATTCGTGGGACGGCCCATCCTCGATGGCGATGCTGCAGGCCGTACAGCCGTATCTGATCTGGCTGCGCACCACCGCGCAGCAGGCCCAGCAAATGGCCACCTCGGCGGAGTCCGCCGCGGTCGCGTTCACCGCCGTCCGCTCGGCGGTGGTCCACCCCTCCGTCGTCGCCGCCAACCGGACGCGGTTGGCGCAGTTGCTGGCCACCAACGGGTTCGGGCAGAACACCGCGGCTATCGCCGCGACGCAGGACGAATACCAGACCATGTGGGCGAACAATTCCGCGGCGATGGCGCGCTACCAGGCGGCGTCGTCACAAGCGACGACGTCGCTGTCGCAATTCAATTCGCCGCTCGCCATCTCGAATCCGACGGGCACGGTCAACCAAAACGCCGCGGTGTCCAATGCTTCCTTGCTCAGCTCGGCCTCCAGCACGGGCAACATCATCGACTCGCTCGGCGTCACCCCGTTCGACCCCAACGCCGGTTGGTTCAGCTACTGGAGCACCTGGGGCAACCAGTTCATCTCGTCCGGGTTCCCGATCAACCTGCTCAGCTACCTGGCGCAGAACACCTCGGCGCAGGCGCTGCAGGGCGTGGGCAGCGATATCGGTTTGGGGCTTTCCGAGGGCGAGGGCGCGCTGGCGTCGTCGGTGACCAGGCTGGCCAGCGCGTTGCAGGCCGCGCCCGGGGGAGCGGCCGCGGGGGCGATGGGGGTCGGGGTTTCGCTGGGCAAGCTGACCGCGCCGCCCGCGGTGGTGGGGCTACTGCCGGCGACGCAGACGCCGGTGCAACTCGCGTCGTCGGTGTCGCCATTGCCGGCCGACGCCGGGCTCACCGGCATGCCGCTGATGCCCATGATGGCGCCGGCCACCAACTCGGCGGGCAGCGGCTGGCGCAAGCGCAAGCAACAGAAGTTCGAGGACCTTGAATACGGGGCGGAACTTCCGAAGAAGGTGATTCACCGACCGCCCAGCGGGGGATGAGGGCCGATGACGCCTCACCACTCCGGAAGACGAACCTCGCCGCCGGATAGGTTAATCGCGGCCCAAAACCATTGTTGCGCAAGCAAAGTGGTGCCGCGCGCTCTATTGCGTTGGACGAGACATGATTGATTTCGGGCTGCTGCCGCCCGAGGTCACTTCGGCGCTGATCCACTCCGGACCCGGCGCCTGGTCGATGATCGAAGCGGCCGGTGCATGGCAGGAGCTCAGCGCCGAACTGGAGGCGGCCGCAAGCAGCTATACCGCGGAGCTGGCGTCGCTGGCGGGTACCTGGCAGGGTCCGTCGTCGGTGGCGATGGTCCAGGCGTTCGAGCCCTACCTGGCCTGGTTGCGGACCACCGCGGCGCAATGCCAGGAAATCGCAGCGTCGGTCGAAACCGTCACGGCCGCATTCGAATTGACGCACTGGACGGTGGTGCATCCGTCCGTCGTCGCGGCCAACCGGGCACGGTTGGCGATGTTGCTGGCCACCAACTTCTTCGGCATCAACGCTCCGGCCATCGCCGAGACGGAAGCCGAGTACAACGCCATGTGGGTCAACAACTCGGCGGCGATGTATCGCTACGGCGCGACCTCGCTGAACGCCGTCAAGCTCGCTCCGCTCTCGTCGCCGCCGAACGTCGCCAACCCCTCGGGCGTCTCCACCCAGGCCTCGCTGGTGCCCGCCGCCAACACGCTGGCTTCGACGAATACCGGGTCGATCATCGACGCGCTCGGCGTCACCCCCTTCGACCCCAATAAGGGTTGGTTCGGGTACACCAGCATCTGGGGCTGGCAGTTCATCGCCGGCGGGTTCCCCGTCAACCTGCTCAGTTACCTGGCGCAGCTCAATGCGGCGCAGGCGCTTTCAGGTGTCAGCGCCGACATCGGACAGGGCCTGGCGGAGGGTGGGGCAGCCCTGGCGTCGGCGGATGCAAGCCTGGTGAACGCCCTTGGTTCCGGGGCGCTGGCGCCTCGGGGCGCGCTGGGCGTTTCCGTGTTGGTCGGCAAGTTGAGCATGCCGCCCGCGACGGTGGGGATGCTGCCCGGCGCCCAGCCGCCGGTGCAGCTCGCCTCGGCGGTGTCCGCGCTGGCGCCGGGGGAAGCGCCGCCCCCCGCGCTTCCGGTGGCGCCGATGCGACCGCCGCTGGGCGGCAAGGGCGGCCGTGGGGGCGACGGGCGAGACTACGAGGACATCGAAATCGGCGCGGAGCTTCCCGGCACCGTCATGAAGCGACCGCCGTCAGCGGGATAGCTTGTGCGCCAAGGTGTTCCGGCCATCCGCCTGCCGGGGGCCGGGTTCGTCCTCGGCCAGGGTGAAATAGCTTTCCTCCTCCTGCAGGAAATGCAGGCGCAGCAGGGCGTGCAACCCGTATAGGCAGGCGAGCAGGTCGTCGAGCTGGTCGGGACCGATGGCCCCGCTGCTCTGGGCCAAGGCCACGTGGGCGCCGATCCGGTCGGCGAGTCGCTGGATCTCCGCGTGGGTGCGGCTCATGGGGGCGGTCGCCTCGCTGGTGCCCAGCGGATGGGCCAGCGCGGGATAGAGCTGCGTCTCCTCGGCTTGCTCGTGCGGGATGATCCGCTCGGTGAGCACGGCGTGGGCGCGGCTGATCGCCTCCAGCGCCGACCCGTCTGGCGCGGCGGCCAACTGGTCGGCGGCGTCGCGCAACAGATCCACGGCGTCGCGCAGCTCGTCGTGTTCGGCGTCGAAGCGCCGCAACAGCTGCTCGGTCGACGCGGGGAGGTCGACCTCGATGTCCGGGTTGCCGCGCAGGGCCCGCAGCGCGTTGAGGATCACGGCGACGTCGATGCCCTCCTGCACCAGCGCTCCGACGGCCGGCGGGAGCCACCCGACGGCGGCGACGGCCATCGCGACCAGCGACAGGACCATGCCGACGACCGCGCTCTGCACGGCGATGCGCCGCGACCAGCGGGCGATGTCCATCGCGTCGGCGAGCCGCTCCAGCCGATCGGTGGTCAACACGATGCCGGCGGCCTCCGAGGAGGCGGTGGCACCGCGCGCGCCCATTGCCACGCCGACCGTGGCCGCGGCCAACGCGGGCGCGTCGTTGACCCCGTCGCCGACCATCACGGTGACCGCGCGGTCCTTTTCGGCGCGCACGGCGGCCACCTTGTCGGCCGGGGTTTGTTCCGCGTACACCTCGTCCAAACCCAGCACGGCGGCGACCTCGCGGGCGGGTTCGGTTCGGTCTCCGGTCAGCATGACCAATCGGTTCAGCCCGGCTTCGCGTAGCCGGCGCAGTGTTCGTGGTGCATGACGACGCAGTGGGTCGCGCAGCAACACCGCGCCCGTCGGCCGCCCGTCGACGCAGACCCAGGCGATCGCGGCGCCGTCCAGTAGCGCGCGATTGACCACCGCGCGGGCCCATGCCGCGTTCGCGGTGTCGTGCGAGAGTTTGCCGACGTGGACCCGCCGGCCGTCCAGGGTGGCGGTGACGCCGCGGCCCGGCTCCTCGACCACCTCGGAGGGCAACGACAGTGGCAGACCGCGAGCGCGCGCCGCCGTGACGATCGCCTCGGCCAGCACGTGCGGGGACATCTGATCCACCGAGGCGGCCACCCGCAGGATCTCGAGCGCATCGCGCCCGGGCGCGGCCGCGACGTCGATGACGGCGGGACGCCCCATGGTCAGGGTGCCGGTCTTGTCCATCACCAAAGTCGTTGCGTGGCCGAGGTTTTCCAGAGCGCCGCCGTTGCGGATCACCACCCCGCGCCGCGACGCCCGCGACAGCCCCGACACGATGGCGACCGGTGCCGCGAGCAACAGCGGGCACGGCGTCGCCACCACCAGCACCGCCACCGCCCGCACCGGTGACCCGCTGGCGAGCCAGGCCGCACCGGACACCAACAGCGTCAGTGGCAGGAACCACGCCGCGTACCGGTCGGCCAGCCGTACCACCGGCGCGTTCTCCGCCCCGGCCTCCCCGGCCAGGCGGACGATCTGGGCATACGTGCTGTCGGCGGCGGTGGCGGTGGCGTTCATCTCAAAGGCGCTGCCCGCGTTGACAACCCCGCTGCGCACCGGTTCGCCCACGCCGCGCTCGACCTGCAGCGGTTCGCCGGTCAGCACCGATTCGTCGAGCACCGCGACCGCACCGCAGATGCGCCCGTCGACGGGCACCACCTCGCCGGGGCCGACCACCAGCAGATCGCCGACCGCCACGTCCTGCAGCGCGATGACGTCGACCACCGACCCGACGCGGCGGCGGGCGAACCGCGGCGCGCGTTCCAGCAGCGCCCGCAAGTCGTGGGATGCGCGACGCTCGGCCGCCGCGTCCAACGCCCGCCCGCCGGCCAGCATCACCGCGATCAACGCCCCGGCCAGGTACTCGCCGACCAGCAGCGTGCCGACCAGCGACAGCACCGCGATGAGATCAACCCCGAGCCGGCCCCGGCGCAACGCGGCCAGCACCCACGCCACCGCGGGGACCACCGCCAGCACCGTGCCCGCGATCCAGCAGCCGTCGGCGACCCGCGGCGCCCCCGCCAGCCAGGCGATGCCCCCGGCCGCCAACGCAACCAAGGTCACCGCGGCAAGCACCGGCTCGACCCAGCGCGCGCGGCGCATCCACCCGTCGCGTGCAGCGTCCATGCGTGCCAGCTTGGTCGCGCAGTCCGACGCGGGCTAGGGCCGGATGGACGCGGATTGAGGACTCAGGTCACTAGAAGGCCGGCCGCCGTCTGGCGAGCATTAGAGGCGTGACTGAAATATCTACGCCGGGGTCCATCCCGATCTCCACCATCACCGGTGACCCCGTGGCCCGCGTCCCCGCCGACGCCACGATCGCCGACGCCGCCAGGGCCATGGTGACCTGCGACGTGGGAGCCATCGTGATCGGCGACGAGGAACGGCCGGTCGCGCTGGTGAGCGAGCGCGACATCGTGCGGGCGGTGGCCGCCGGCCGGAACCTCGCCACCGCCGCGGCCTCCGACGTGGCCAGCACGAAACTGGTGTGGTGTGACGCCGAAGCCTCGGTCGACCAGGTCGCCGCCCGGATGATGGACCGCTACATCCGCCACGTGCTCGTGGAGCGCGACGGCGCGCTGGCCGGCATCGTCTCGGCCCGCGACCTGCTGGGCGTCTACACGGATTTCGATTCTTGAAATCCCGGGTGGTGGCCGCGCTGGTCGGCGGCGGCCTGGCCGGGCTGACGGGGTGGGACCTGCTGCAGCACCGCCACACCATCCTGCGCAACTATCCGATCATCGGGCACCTGCGTTTCCTGCTGGAAGCGGTCGGCCCGGAAATGCGCCAGTACATCGTCACCGACAACGACGCGGAGCGGCCGTTCAGCCGCGACCAGCGTCGCTGGGTGTACACGTCGTCGAAGCTGGCCAACCGGTACTTCGGCTTCGGCACCGACAACGACCTGGAGCGGGTGCACAACTATCCGATCATCAAGCACGCGGCGTTCCCCGTCGCGGCGCCGGCGGGCGAACCCGAGCATCCCGACCCGACGGTGCCGTTGCCGGCGGCCAAGGTGCTCGGCGGCGCGCGGGGCCGCGCCAAGGCCTTCCGCCCGTCGTCCGTGGTCAACATCTCGGGGATGAGCTTCGGCGCGCTCGGCGGCGCGGCCATCACCGCCCTGAACAAGGGCGCGGGCCTCGCCGGCGCCCTGCACACCACCGGCGAGGGCGGGGTGTCGCCCTATCACCTCAATGGCGGCGACCTGGTCTGGCAGATCGGCACCGGCTACTTCGGTTGCCGCGACGACGACGGCCGCTTCAGCCTGCCGCGGCTGATCGACCGGGTGGCGGCCACGCCCTCCATCCGCGCCATCGAGATCAAGCTCAGCCAGGGCGCCAAGCCCGGCCTGGGCGGCGTGCTGCCGGGAGCCAAGGTCACCCCGGAGATCGCCGCCATCCGCGGCGTTCCGGTCGGGGTGGACTGCAGGAGCCCCGCCGGCCATTCCGCGTTCCGTAACGTCGACGGGCTGTTGGAGCTGGTGGAGACCATCGCCGCCGAGACGGGCCTGCCGGTCGGCATCAAGTCGGCGGTCGGGGAGGAACGGTTCTGGTGTGACCTGGCCGCGCGCATGGCCCGCACCGGGACGGGCGTCGACTTCGTGACCGTCGACGGCGGAGAGGGCGGCACCGGCGCCGCCCCGCTGGTCTTCAGCGACCACGTCGCCCTGCCGTTCAAGTGGGCGCAGCCCCGGGTCTACCGGGCCTTCGCCGAGCACGGGCTGCACCACGACGTGGTGTTCATCGGGTCGGGCAAGCTGGGCATCCCGGAGAACGCGCTGCTGGCGCTGGGCACCGGCTGCGACTTGATCAACGTCGGCCGAACCGCCATGTTCTCGATCGGCTGCATCCAGGCCCAGCGCTGCCACACCGGCCGGTGCCCCTCGGGCGTCGCCACCCAGTCACCGTGGCTGCAGCACGGCCTCGACCCGTTGCTGAAGTCGGTGCGCTGCGCCAACTATCTCGCCACCCTGCGCTTCGAATTGCTGCAGCTTGCCCGCACCTGCGGCTACGTCCATCCGGCGCTGGTGCCGCTGGACGCCATCGAGCTGCTCGACGTCGACATGAAGACGGTGCAGGTCAACGAACTGTTGGGCTACCAGCCCGGCTGGGGATTGCCGAGCCCGGCGGACGTCGAAGCGATCACGGCCGTGCTGTCCGGCGGCGCAGGATGAACTTGCGGATCTCGCTCACCCACAAGACCGTGCTGGCCATGGCCACGCACACCAGCCACTGGCTCACCGACAGCGGCGTGGTGGTGAAGGCCGTGTTGAGGACCGGCAGCTGAACAACCGCCACCTGCAGCAGCGCCGATAACCCGATCGCCGCCCACAACCACCCGTTGGCGAAAAACCGGCGGAACGCGGTCCGGGTTTCCGAACGGGCGTTGATGGTGTTGATCAGCTGGGCGATCACCAACACCGTGAAGCCCGCGGTGCGCGCGGTGTCCAGGGACGACGGCAGGGGTCCGCCGGGCGCGTACAGGTGAATCGTGACGAGGGTGGCGGCCGCGACGGCCGCGCCGATCACGATGATGTTGTTCCACATCCGGGCGTCGATGACCCGATCCGACGCCGCGCGTGGCGGCCGGCTCATCACGTCTTCGGTATGCGGGTCCACACCCAGCGCCAGGGCCGGTGCGCCGTCGGTCAGCAGGTTGATCCAGAGAATCTGCGTGGCCAACAGCGGGAGTGCGACGGTATGCCCCTGCGTCAGTCCGATCGCGCCGGCCAGCACCACGCCGAAGAAGACGGTGAAGATTTCCCCCATGTTGGATGACAGCAGGTAGCGCAGCGTCTTCTTGATGTTCGAGAAGATGCCCCGGCCCTCCCGAATGGCCTGGACGATGGTCGCGAAGTTGTCGTCGGCGAGGATCATGTTCGCCGCTTCCCTCGCGACCTCGGTGCCGCTGCGGCCCATGGCGATGCCGATGTCGGCCGATTTCAGCGCGGGCGCGTCGTTGATCCCCTCCCCGGTCACCGCGACGATCTCATGCTCGGCTTGCAACGCGTCGATGATGCGCTGCTTGTCCGCCGGACTGACCTGGGTGAACTGCGAGTGCAGGCGCACCGTGTCCCGCAGCTCCTGGTCGTTCAGGGCGGCGAGTTGAGCGCCGGACACCGCCGACTCGCCGCCTTCGATACCCAGCTGGCGGGCGATGCGCGCCGCGGCCTGGGGATGGTCGCCGGTGATCATCACGACCCTGACCCCGGCGCGGCGGGCTTCGGCGATCGCCGCCGCCGCCTCCGGTCGCGGCGGATCGGTGATCCCCACCATGCCCAGGTACACCAGGTCCCCGTTCGACCGGTGGGCCACCGCCACGGCGTGCAGGGCGTCGAGCCTGAGCCGCTCGGCATCGCTGCGGATTGTGGCTCGTGCCGAGTCGTCGAGCGGAGCCAGCCGGTCGCCGGCCCGCAGGTGCGTGCAACGGCCGAGCACCTCGTCGGGGTCGCCGGTCGTCGCGCCGGCCGGGGTCGGGCGCGGCCCGTCGCCGAGCTTCCCGCGGGCCACCAGGAAGGCCCCCTCGACGGGATCACCCCGGACCGTCCACCGACCGTCGTCCGCGTCGAGGGTGGCGTTGGCGGCCGCGGCGCCCCCGTCGAGCACCAGCGCCGCCTGGCGCCACAGGTTGTCGCCCTCGTCCAGCGCCGCCCCGCCACGTTCGAGGCGGCCCTCGGGCCGATAGCCGGCGCCGGTGACCCTCACTTCGCCAACGGGGGTGACGACCCGCACGATCGTCAGTTCCCCGGCTGTGAGCGTGCCGGTCTTGCCCGAGCACACCACCGACGCCGACCCCAGGGTCTCGGCGGACGACAGCTCCTTGACGACGGCGTTCTGGCCGGCCATCCGCCGCATTCCCAGCGCGAGGACGACCGACATGATGGCGGGCAGGCCTTCCGGTACGGCCGCCACGGCCAGCGATACACCCAGCAGCGCTGCCGTCACCACGTCGTGGGCGCTGTGAATGCCGAAAACCAGGAGGATGGTCGCGACCACGACGACGGCGATCACCAGCACCGCGATCCCCAGCAGCCGGCTGGCCCGGGCGACCTCACGCTGCAACGGGGTGGGCTCATGGTCGGCGATGCGCACCAGGCCGGCGATCTGTCCGGTCTGGGTCGCCATCCCCGTGGCGGTCACCACCGCTCGCCCGGCACCGGTGCTGACCGCGGTGCCCTTGAACACCATGTCCGCTCTGTCCCCGAGCGCCGACGGCCCGGCCAGCGTCCGGGCATCCTTGAGCACCGGTTCGCTCAGGCCCGTCAGCGCGGCCTCCGACACCTCCAGCCCCGTGGCCGAGAGCAGCCGGGCGTCGGCCGCCACGGCGTCACCCTCGGCGAGCAGCAGCACGTCGCCGGGCACCACCTCGCTCGCGGGAACGGTGCTGCGCGCGCCGTCGCGGAGGACGGTCGCCGAGGTCGCCGCCATCCGCGCCAACGCGAGGACCGCGCGCTCCGCGCGCGTCTCCTGCGCGTAGCCGAGGATCGCGTTCAGGACGACGATCACGGCGATCACCACGGCGTCGACGGGCCAGCCGTCGCCCCCCTCGACGACCCAGACCGCGAGGGAGGCGACCAGCGCGGCGAGCAACAGGTAGATCAGGGGGCTGCGAAACTGCGCCAGCAGCCTTCGGTAGGCCGGGGGCGGCGGAACGCTCGCGATGTCGTTCGCGCCAACGGCGGCGAGCCGGCGGGCGGCTTCCGCGGTGGTCAGCCCGAATTCGGCGTCGGTGCTCAGCTTTTCGACGACGGCGGTGGCGTCGAGGAGCGCGGGGTCAGGGTCGATCAGCGCGGCGTCCACCGAACGCGCTCAACCGCTCAGGGGTGGCTCGCCGGCAGCACCGACGGGGCTTCTCTGCGGGACTCCATCATGCGGTTGCGAACGATGTGTTCGACGAGGATCGGCACGAAGGTCTGGACGGGCGCGTCGACGAACTGCTCGGCGGCCTCTTCGGACCAGCGCCTGATCTGCGCGGTCCGTTGCTCGTCGCCAAGCCCCTCGTGGCGGGCCAGCTTCTCGGCGACGTCGGCCACGGATCGCGCCACGGTCGACCGGCTGCGCGACGGCACGCCGTCGTCGGCGGGCACCCGCGCCTGCTCCAGCGCTTCACGGGCCACCTCGTCGCCGGCATCCGGGCGGATGACGTGCAGTGTGAGGTGGTGGCCGTTCTCCCCGATCAGGATGATGCTGGACGGCTCGTCGCTGGTGAAGGCCAGCAGTTCGACCGTGTGGCCGCCGATCTGCTCCAGCGCGGGGGTCTCCTTCCAGCCGTTGCGGCGGTAGCCCACCATCACGACCGGGCCCAGGCGCTCGGACACCGCGGTCAGCAGCTCCGGCAGCTCGTCGACCAGGTTCGTCGTTCGCGGCCACCAGGCACCGTCGATGTGCTCCGATACGGACCGATAGGGCTTGAGCTGTAAGCGATTTTGCATGTGCACGCCTCAATCGTGGTCGGCGCGGTCGGCACCCGGCAGGGTCTCCGGCACCGCAGTGGTGGGACTTTGTGCCCTTTCGGGTTCGGTCGCGGGCTCGCCGCCGAGCCACCGCCGCTGCACGCCCTGCGACGCGCGCAGCAGCAGATCGGGTGCGGCCGCGGACAGGGAACTGGCCGCCGCCGCCGCGAGCAGGCCCTGACCCCAGGCCAACGGGTCCAGCGGTGTGCAGCCGAACAGCTGGCTGAGCCCCGGCGTGCTGACCACCACCGCGAGCGCGCCCAGCGAGCCGACCGACGTCAACACCACCAGCGGGGCGCGCGAATCGACGAGCGTCTGGGTGAGTTGCGCACCGACCAACGCGACCAGCGCGACCGTCGCCGCGCGGCGCGGCGGGCCGGTCACGCTGGCCATCGCCCAGCCGGCCGTGGCGCCGATGGTGGTCGCGGCCCCGCGGATTCCGATCGCCCGCCACATCGCCGCCTCGTCGCGGTCGACGTCGGCGGTCCCCGTCTGGGGGCTGACGGCCAGGGCGGCGGCGGGCAGCGCATCGGTCAGCATGTTGACCAACAGCATCTGGCGGGCGTTGAGCACCGAACGCCCGGTCAGGACGGTGGTGATCAGGGCGAAGCACACCTCGCCGAGGTTGCCGCCCAACAGCATCGACACCGCCGACTGCACGCGCCGCCACAGCTGCTCGCCCTCGTCGAGCGCGTCGAGCAGGGCCTCGATCCGTTCGTCGAGCAGCACCACGTCGGCCGCGGTGCGGGCCGCGTCGCTGCCCCGCGCGGCCACGCCGATGCCCACGCTGGCCGCCCGGATCGCGGCGGCGTCGTTGACACCGTCGCCGACCATCGCCGTCACCACCCCGGCCCGCTCGAGGGTCTGCACCACGTCGATCTTGTTTTCCGGCGTCATGCGCGCGAAGACCACCCGCGACGCCGCCGCGGCGGCCCGCTCGTCGGCGGACAGCGCCTCCCAGTCGCCGCCGGTGATGACCTGGTCGGCGGTGACGTCGATGCCCAGCTCCTGTGCGATCACGGCCGCGGTCGCCGGATGATCACCGGTGATCAACCGGATGCCGATGCCACGCTCGCCGAGTTCCTTCAGCAACGCGGGGGCGGCGGCCCGCGGGGTGTCGGCGAGGCCCAGCAGGCCGATCGGGGTGAGCCCGGTGCCGCACAGGGCCTCGAGGCGGTCGGGATCCTTCGCCGCGGCGGCGGCTTCGCTTTCGCTGAGCTGCCGCTCGGCCACCGCCAGCACCCGTAGTCCGCGGGCCGCCATCTCGTCGACCTGTTGGGTCAAGGGGTGGTCGTCGTGCAGCAGCGCCGTCGCGAGCACCTCGGGTGAGCCCTTGATGGTCAGCCGGGTGCCGACGAGCGCGGCGGCGAACGGGCGGCCGGACTGGAACGGCAGGAACGCGTCCCGGGTCAGTCGTTGCGGCGCGGAGCCGTCGCCGCGCAGGGCGGGATCGTCGGCTCCGCGGTGGATCGCGTCGTCGGTGGCGTGATCGACGCGGTGCGTGTGCCGGGCATAGCTGGTGCTCAGCGCAGCATCGAGCACCGCGCCCGGGCTGTAGCCCGCCATCGGGTGCACCGCCTTGACCTTCAGCCGGTTCTCGCTCAGCGTCCCGGTCTTGTCGAAGCACACCACGTTCAGCCGCGCCAGCGCCTCCACCGAGTGCGGGTTGCGGATCAGCACCGATTCGCCGGTGAGCCGGCGCGCGGCGGCCAGCTGGGCCAGCGTCGCCACCAGCGGCAGGCCTTCGGGGATGGCGGCGACGATCAGCGTGACCGCGCTGGACACCGCCTCGCGCAACCCGGTGCCCCGCGCCACGCTCAGCAGCCCCACCAGGGTCCCGCCGGCCACACTGAACGGCAGGGCCCGACGGGTGATGTGCCGCAGCTGGCGCTGCAGCCCGATCTCCTGCATCTTCCGCGGGGCCATCGCCAGCGCCCGGCGCATCTCCGACCGCGACCCCACCGCGGTCACCACGGCCACCGCCGTCCCCGCGACCACCGTGGTGCCCGCGTAGAGCATGCAGGTCCGTTCGGCCAGCGGGGCGCCCGGCGTGGGATCGGTCTGTTTGGCCACCGGCAGCGATTCGCCGGTCAGCGTCGACTCGTCGACCTCCACGTTCGAGGCGTGCAGCAGCCGGGCGTCCGCGGGCACCACCTCGTCGGCATGCACCTCGATGATGTCGCCCAGCCGCAGCCGCTTGGTCGGAATCTTCTCGCGGCGGTGCGCATCCAGCGGGCCCACGCGCCGCCTCGCCGGCGGATCCTGCACGGCGAGTAGGCGATTCAGGGTGTTCTCGGCGTGTAGCTGCTGCTCGGCCGACAAGGCGGCGTTGACCAACAGCACGCTGCCCACCAGCACCGCGTCCAGCGGTGAGCCGAGCAGCGCGCTGGCCGCCGCGCCGGTGGCCAGCAGCGGGGTGATGGGGTCCGCCAGGTCGCCGCGCATCTCGTCGGCGAAATCGCGGACGAGTGCCCACGAAGCCACGCTCGCGTCGTGCAGCGCGCGGACCGGTGGCACCTGCTGCCACCAGGCGGCCGTCTCCTCGCGCTCCTCCTCGGTGGGGCGGGGCAGCAGCCGCTGCACGTCGGCAACCGGCAGCGCGTGCCAGTCGTGGCTGGTTTCGGGCTCCGGTAGCGGATCACGCAGCGTCTTCACGGCCGCCCGGTACCCGAACCACAGGCTGGCGGCCATGCCGACGTTGACCGATGCCGAACTGCGCCCGGGCACACCGGGAATCAGCATCAGCGCGCCGAGCGCCGAAGCCGACGCCGACAACCGGACGGCGTTGTCGGTGGCGGCGCGCGCGGCGGGCAGCGCGTGCAACAACCGCCACGCGCCGGTGAGGTCTTTCGCGATCACGTCGGCGGCCCAGGGCGGGGAGTGTCCGGGCCGCAGCAGGCCGATCGTCACGTCGGACCGGTGCGCGGCCCCCATGTCCGAGGTGGTCAACAGCGCAACGGTGTTTCCGGCGGCCTTCAGCTCCGCGACGGCCGCCGCCACCGCGTGGTCGATCGACCCGTCCGCCGGATACAGCTGGTCGAATCCCTGTGCCAGGGAACGCAATCCGTCGTCGTCGAGGGAATAGACGCGCGGCTGCGACCGCCGCGCCTCGGTCAGCACCGCGGCGGCGAACGGATCGCGGACGGGGCTGATGAGCGCCTCGCCGACGCTGCCTGCCCCGGGTATGTCGGCCAGCGGGTGCCATCCAGGCTTGAGGCCGTCCCGCTCGAGCGCGGCCCGAACCGCCTCCCAGGCGTGGGCGCGGGCCGAATTGTCCACTCCGAGTACGCGACTGACCGTCAATTCGTCGGTGTACAGCGCGCGCGGGTCGACCATGATCGCGTCGATCCGGTCGAGTGTCCGCAACACGCGCGGGCGCAGCACCAGCGTGTCGTGAAGGGTGGAGAGACCCCGGTTCATCGTGCAACCGAACGCTTCCCGCACGGTGCGCAACGGCTTGGGGACGGCGGCCAGCGCGGCGGCGCCGGCCGCATCCGGGTTGCGGGTGAGCAGGCCGACCGCCGCGGCGGCGCCGAGGCCCGCCAGGCCGATGCGGTTGGCGTAGCGTTCCGCGGGCCCGTCGGGCGGGGCCGGGTTGGCGGTCGGCGCCGCGCTCGCGTCGTCGGGCACCGGGCCGGCCAACCCCGGCTCGTGCCGAGACCACGCCAGCCTGCCGTTCCACGCCTCGGCCGCCAGCATGGTGCGGGTGGCGGCCTCGGCGGCCGCCGCCGTCGGCGACAGCGTCAAGGCGGCGGTGGTGGCGTTGACGATGCCGAACAACACATCGGTGCCATCGGGCCCGAGGCGTCGCTCCAATTCCCTGCGCAGCCGCGGCAGGTGGTCGGCGACCGTCGGCGGCACGGCCACCAAGTCGGGCAGTCGGGGCAGCCGCAGCAGACTGCCGGTCAGTGAAAGGCCAAGGCCCACAGAGGCGGCCGTGGCCGCGACCATCCGGCCCATCAGTAGCGCGTCGTCGCCCGGCAGGCTGGCCGGCAGGTGCCTGCCGGCGCGCCGTCCTTCGGCGCCGGCGACGGTGCGGCTCAGCGCCGAGGCCGAGGGTCCGCCGTCGGTGACCGTGACCACCACCCGCGCGAGGGTGCGGTTGAGATAGGCCTGCCGCACGCCGGGTGTCGCGCGGACGGCCGCCAACACATCGGCCGCGATCGCCGCGGCATGTTCGCTCTCGAGCCCACGCACCTCGATCCAGTGCCGCGCGCCGTTGCTGCTGGTGCGCCGCGCGGGCGGGCCGCCCGCCGCCTCCAGCACCGCACTCGCGGCCGCGCGGGTCAGCGCCGGAACGTCCGGCGTGGCGCGCACCAGGGACCTGCCCATGCTCATCGCGACGTTGCCGCCCAACAGCGCGGTGCCGGCCGCGATCTCGGTACCCACCGCGGCGACACGCAACGGCGCCAACAGCATGCCCAGGCCGGGCAGCCCGCGTCGTGTGCTCACCGTGCTCTCCCGGCTCAGCTGGATCGTCCGAGTGTTCTCGGCATGGTAGTAGGGGCAGATTAACCCGCGGTGGCGCGCGGGGGAGGAGTCGTTGAGGCCCTTTTCGGGTGGCTTTCGTCCCTTGTGAAATCGCCTCGCGTTGCGTCACCGTTGCGCTATGCGAACTGCCTATCACCACCAGCTATCCGAGTTGACCGTCCAGCTCAGCGAGATGTGTGGCCTGGCCAACGAGGCCATGCGGCGGGCGACCCAGGCCCTGTTGGAGGCCGACCTCGACGCCGCCGAACAGGTCATCCGGGAGCACGACCGCTTGGTGGTGATGCGCGCGCGAGCGGAGCGGGAAGCCTTCGCGCTGCTGGCGCTGCAACAACCGGTGGCCGGGGAGTTACGCGCAGTCTTCAGCGCCGTACAGCTCAGCGCCGACCTCGAGCGCATGGGCGCGCTGGCCGTGCACGTCGCCAAGATCGCCCGGCGGGAACACCCGAATCGGGTACTTCCTGACAAGGTCCGCGCGTGTTTCGCCGACATGGCCAAGGTGGCAATCGCCTTGGGCGACAGCGCAAAACAGGTGCTGATCTCCCGCGACCCGGAGCAGGCCGCGCGGCTTCGCGAACAAGACGACGCGATGGACGAGCTCTACCGGCAGTTGTTCAGCCTGTTGCTGGACAAGGACTGGACCGACAATATTCCGGTCGCCGTGGACGCGGCGCTGCTGGGCCGCTTCTACGAGCGCTTCGCCGATCACGCCGTGGAAATCGGGCGCCGGGTCGTCTTCATGGTCAGCGGCGACCTGCCCGCGGAAGACGAAATCTCGACCTACTGAGAGGCGCTGGGCGGGCTCGGCTGAGAGGATGGCCTCGTGCAAGTCGCGCCCAACATCCAAGGACGCCTGTGGCGCCACGGCAAGCCGCAGGACGAGTTCACCTTCGATGACATCTCCGAGTACCTCCGCGAGCCCGACGCCCTGGTCTGGGTGGATTTGTGCGAGCCGGACCACGACGCGTTCTGCGCGCTGGCAGACGAACTCGGCCTCAACAGGTGGGCCGTCGAAGACGCCGTGGCGGCGGCCGAGCGGGTCAAGGCCACCGCATACGAAACCCACACCTTCTTCACCGTCTATGCCGTGCACGTCACGGACGAAGCCACCGACGAGCCGCGGCGGATGCTGTCCATGCAGCGGATCTCGGCCTTCGTGCTTCCCCGCGGTTTGATCACCGTGCGCCTGACGCCCGACTTCGACATCGCCGCGGTCACCCGGCGCTGGGACGAGATCGGTGCCCAGCAGTACGGGGTGGGCGCCCTGGTGCACGGGTTGCTCGACGTCGTGGTGGACAGTCACTTCGCGGCGGTGGAAGCCCTGGACGACTGCATCGAAGACATCGAAGACGAGCTGTTCGACGGCAAGCCGCGGCAGGCGAGCTTTCAGCGCAGGACGTTTCAGATGAGACGCGACCTGGTCGCCCTGCGGCGGGTGGCGCTCCCGATGCGGGAGGTCGTCAATTCGATTCAGCACCACCGCCACGAGGTCGGCACCGCCCCCGAATTGGACCCGCTGTATGCAGACCTGTACGACCACGTGCTCCGCGTGTCGGAATGGACGGAGTCGTTGCGCGACATGGTCACAACGATTTTCGAAACCAATCTGTCGCTGCAAGACGCCCGGCTCAACACCATCATGAAGAAGCTCACCGGATGGGCGGCCATCATCGCCGTTCCCACCGCCATCACGGGCTTTTACGGCCAGAACGTGCCCTACCCGGGCTTCGGCCACCTCGCCGGCTTCCTGGCCAGCACCACCCTGATCTTCGTCCTGATGGTGGTCATCTACGTGATGTTCAAACGGCGCGACTGGTTATGACCGCTGACCTGCTGACCGAGTCCGCGGCCCCGAACGCGACGCTGGTCGCCGCCGCGCCCGTCGACGAGGTGCTGCGCCGGCTGGACAGCTCGGCGACCGGGTTGTCCGGCACGGAGGCCGCCGCCCGGCTGGCGCGTTACGGCCCGAACGCGGTGCGGACCCACCGCGTCAATGTCCTTGCGGTACTGGGCCGTCAACTGCGCAACGCCGTGCTCATCCTGCTGGCCGGCACCGCGGTGGTCTCGTACTTCCTGGGCGACAGCATGCAGGCCGTCATCATCGGCATCATCCTGGCGGCCAGCATCGGCCTGGGCTTCATCAACGAATACCGCGCCGAGCGGGCCGCGGCCGACCTGCATGCCAGCGTCCACCACAACGCCGTGGTGCGCCGCGACGGGAAGTTCGTCGCGATCGCCGTCACCGCGCTCGTCCCGGGCGACGTGATCCGGCTGTCGCTGGGGGAGGCCGTGCCGGCCGATGTCCGGCTGATCGACGTCAACGGTCTGGAATGCAACGAAAGCATCCTGACCGGGGAATCGACCGGATCGGAGAAGTCACCGGAACCGGTGCCTGCCGGAACCGACGTGGCTGACGCGACCGACCTGGCCTTCATGGGCACAATCGTCAGTGCGGGCGAGGGCACCGGTGTCGTGTACGCCACCGGGAAAAACGCCGAATTCGGGCGAATCGCAGCGGGTTTGGACGAACGCCAGCCCGAAACCGCTTTCCAGGTCGGGTTGCGCCGGTTTTCCTACCTGCTGCTCCAGGTCGCCGTCGCGCTGATGGTGATCATCTTGATCAGCAACCTACTGCTGGCCAAGCCCATCATCGACTCCGTGCTGTTCTCGCTCGCGATCGCGGTCGGGATCACGCCGCAGCTGCTGCCCGCCGTCGTCAGCACCGGCCTGGCGACCGGATCACGGCAACTGGCCAAAGCGAAGGTACTCGTGAAGCGGCTGGTGTGCATCGAAGACCTCGGCGACATCGACATCCTGATCACCGACAAGACCGGGACCCTGACCGAGGGCCGGATCCGTCTGGTGGACTCGGTCGATCCCGCCGGAGCGCACAGCGACCCGGTCCGCCGGCTGGGACTGCTGGCCACCGATGTGGACCCGGAAACCGGTGGCGCCAGCGCCAATTCGCTCGACGCCGCGCTTTGGGAGTCGCCGCAGGCGCACCAATTGGTGCCCGGGACCGCGCGACGGGTTGCGATGCTGCCGTTCGACCATGAACGCCGGGCGACGTCGGCGCTGGTCGACGACGACGGAGGCCGGGTGCTGGTGGTCAAGGGGGCGCCCGAGCAGGTGCTGGCCCAGTGCCGCGCGGTCCCGTCCGCGGCCGAAGAAACCCTCGCGGGCTTGTTCGGCGCCGGGCGTCGGGTGGTGGCCGTGGCCACCAAACCGGCGCCGTCGCTGACAACGCTCACCCGGGCGGACGAGTGCGACCTGTCGCTCGTGGGCTTCCTGGTCTTCGCCGACGAGCCCAAATCCGCTGCGCGGCAATCACTGTCCGAACTGGCCGAGCTGGGCATCGAGCTGAAGATCGCCACCGGGGACAACCCCCGGGTCGCCGAAAAGGTCTGCGCCGAACTGGGTTTGGCGTCGAAGGGCACCGTCACCGGCGCACAGCTCGACGGTTTGGATGACCACGCGTTCACCCGCACCGCGCGGAAGAACACGATCTTCGCGCGCATCTCCCCCGAGCAGAAGGAGCGGCTGATCACCGCGCTGCGGCGCGAGGGCCGATCGGTCGGCTTCCTGGGCGACGGCGTCAACGACGCGCTCGCCCTGCACGCCGCCGACGTGGGGATCTCCGTCGACAGCGCCACCGACGTGGCCAAGGACGCGGCCGACGTGGTGCTGCTGGAGAAGGACCTCAGTGTCCTGGCCACCGGTGTGGCCGAGGGGCGCCGCATCTTCGCCAACACCATCAAGTACGTGCTGATGGGCACGTCGAGCAATTTCGGGAACATGTTCAGCGCCGCGGCCGCGTCGGCGCTGTTGCCGTTCCTGCCGATGCTGCCCAGCCAGATCCTGCTCAACAACCTGCTTTACGACACCTCGCAGCTGGCGATCCCGACCGACCGGGTCGACGCGGCGCAGCTGCACGCGCCGTCGCATTGGAACGTCGCGTTCATCCGCCGCTTCATGCTGATCTTCGGCCCGATCAGTTCGCTGTTCGACTTCCTGACGTTCGGATTGATGCTGGGCGTGCTGCACGCCGGTGCTATCGAGTTCCGGACCGGCTGGTTCGTGGAATCGCTTGCGACGCAGACGCTGATCATCTTCGTCATTCGCACGCGCATGGTGCCGTTCTTTCGCAGCCGGCCCAGCGCGCTGCTGGCCGTCACCAGCCTCACCGTGGTGGCGGTCGGCGCCGGGCTGACGATTTCGCCGCTGGCGCGCACCCTGGGCTTCACGCCGCTGCCGTGGCAGTTCTTCGCCGCGCTGGGCACCTTCGTGGTCTGTTACCTGGTGCTGGTGGAGCTGGGCAAGCTGCTGTTCTACAGCGAGCCGATGCACGCCGTCGCGCAGCCGCACCGCACGCGCGGAAGTGCGTATCGCATCCGCCGACGGGCCGCGCGCTACCACTACATCGAGCGGCGGACGCGAAAGTGAGTGTCAGTGCTCGACGGCGACGGCCGGCAGATCCGAAAGGCCTTGCTGGATTCCCCGATCGACCTTGTCCGTCAGGGTCGTGCTGCCCGCCGGAGCCGTCTCCTGGCAACTGCAGCTCAGCGTGCTGAAGGGGCTTGGGTCGGCGTTTGCCGATGCTGCCGTCCAACCTGCAGCGCCGAGGGTGAGTGCAACGCCGACCAAAAGTTTAGGAATCATTTGGCCTTCGAATTCTCGAGATAGGTTCAGGCTCAATTTTACCGGCGCGCTTGTCACGAGCCTGTCAACTGCCTGTAAATTTCAGGCCTGATACTTCGGGCAGTACGCCCGGATGCTCACGCCCACGAAGTAGCCGGCGTGATAGCCATCGAGGTGGCTGTTGGTCATGACGTCGTTGGCCACCTGTTGCGGCGATTCACCGGACTCGAGTTCCTGGCACACCAAATGACCGGACCGGATGGCGGTTTCGGGCGACTCGTAGTTGATGCCCTTGGACGTCAGCGCCGCGAGGAAAGCGTCATCGGCCGCGCTCGCCTGCGCGGCCGGGGCCGCTCCCAGCGCGCCCAGCAGCCCGGCGGCCGGGACAACCCCGGCAGCCAACAGCAACAGCAGCAGGCTGGGGTTGCGAATCTGGGTCCTCGTCATTTCTGATACTCCCGTGACATCGAAGTGCCGTTGCTCGTTGACCGCGGGGGCTGCCCGAATATTATTCGCACGTTGCGGCGGCGCACGGTGCAGGATCAATGATATTGCGATCATCGCCACACCCGGGTTTGCTCCGGCATCGGCTCCGTCGGTGTATTGACGATATGCCGTACGTGCGTTGGTTGTCAGTGGCCGTTGTAGCGGTGTGCTTGGTGGGTTGTGGTGTGCGGCATGTCTCGGCGGCCACCGCTCGGGATGCTTCCGGCACGTTCCGTTCCGGCGGCATGGATCGAACCTACCTGCTACATGTGCCGCCGGGTAGCCCGGTCGGTCTGGTGCTGAGCCTGCACGGCGGCGGCGGTACCGGGAACGGTCAGCGGGGGCTGACCGGCTTCGATGCGGTCGCCGACGCCCACAACCTGCTCGTGGTGTATCCAGACGGTTACGACAAGAGCTGGGCCGACGGGCGGGGGGCGTCGCCGGCGGATCGCCGGCACATCGATGACGTCGGCTTCCTGGTGGGCCTGGTGAACAAGGTGCAGAATGACTACGGCATCGCCCCCGGGCACGTTTTCGTCACGGGGATGTCGAACGGGGGCTTCATGTCCAACCGGCTGGCGTGCGACCGCGCCGACGTGTTGGCCGCGGTCGCGCCCGTGGCGGGCACCCTGGGCGTCGGGGTGGCGTGCAATCCGTCGCGGCCGGTGTCGGTCTGGGAGGCCCACGGCACCGCCGACCCGCTGGTGCCGTTCAACGGTGGGGCCGTGCGCGGCCGAGGCGGGCTCAGCCACTCCGTCTCCGCGACCACGATGGTGAACAAGTGGCGTTCGGCCGATGGATGCCAGGGCGACCCCTCGGTGCAGGCGCTGCCCAACGTCGGGGACGGCACCGTCGTGCATCGCTTCGACTCCGCGGCGTGTGCGGCGTCCACCGAGGTGATCTTCTACCAGATCGACAGCGGCGGGCACACGTGGCCGGGCGGCAGACAATACCTGCCGAAGGCGATCATCGGGCCCACCACCCGCGCGCTCGACGGGTCGGAGGCCATCGCGGAATTCTTCCTGGCGCACGCCCGGGACTAGTGGCGTCAGCGCTGGCAGGACGGGCACCAGTACGTGACCCGTTCCCCGGCGTCGTCGTAGTTGATCGGGGTGCCGCAGCGACGGCAACCCTGCCCGGCGCGCCCGTAGACCCACAGCTGCCGCCCGGCCCGGGTATCGCCGGTGGTGCAGCGGTTCCAGCGGGACCGGTTCAGCCACAACATGTCTCGGGCACGGGCGACCAGCCGGCGCGGGTCGGCGACCGCGCTCACCGGGGCGGTGGGCAGGTGTCCGCTGACGAAACACAGCTCGTTGGCATACACGTTGCCGATTCCGGCCAGCACTCGCTGGTCCAGCAGCGTCTCGGCGAGCGGGCGGTCCGGGTACGCGGCCAGGTTGGCGGCGGCCAGCCCGGCGTCCCAGTCGTCGCCCAGCAGGTCGGGCCCCAGGTGGGCGACGGCGTCCCCGTCGCGGTCGCGCTCCAGGATCTCCAGGACGCCGAGGTCCACGCCGATGGCGCGGACGGCGCCGGCCTCCAGAACGATCCGCGCCCGGTGGTCGACCCGCACCGGCCGGTCGCCGACCCGCCAGCTGCCGTCCATCTTCAGGTGCGAGTGGATGCTCGCCCGGCCCACCCGGATGAACAGGTGCTTGCCTCGGCTGAGCACCTCGTCGACCGTCTGCCCGGTGAGGTCGACGGTCGCGTACCGGGGGACGCGGACGTCGCAGCGCGTGAGGGTGCGCCCGGCCAGGTGCTCGCGCAGCACTGCCGCGGTGTGCCAGACGGTGTCTCCTTCGGGCATGGCTGGCGCGGCCTTACCGGAGTCGCAGTCCGCGTGGTGTGCGGGCGAAGCCCGCTTCCTGCAAGCCGTCCGCCACCGGGCTGGGCCCGTTTTGGGGCTGCAACGCCGGTGCGCCGTCGATGCGCTCGACCAGAATCGACGCGACGCGCCGGGAGGCGACCAACTCGGCCAGCGCCGCGGCCGCCGCATGGTGGGCCGCCGGGTCGTCGGTGAAGGTGAGCAGTGACCGCCCGCCGCGCTCGAGGAACCAGGCCAGGTGGCCGTCCACCAGCACGACGAGCGCGCCGGCCTTGCGGCCCGGCCGTGCGCCCTCCCCGCCTGGGGCCGGCCACGGCAGCGCGGCGCCGTAGGGATTGGCCGGGTCGGCGGCGGCGAGCACGACGGCCCGGTATTCCGGTCGCTCGGGGTCGATCCCGTCGCTGTAGCTGCGCAGCCGGTCGACGGTCGAGGCGACCGCGAACTGGGCGCCGCCCAGCGACTCGACGAAGTAGCCGCGCTGGCACCGGCCGGCCTCCTCGAAGGTGCTCAGCACCTTGTAGAGCGTGGCGAATCCGCCGGCGACACCCTCGGCAGCCACCGCGCCTCTGGTCAGCACGCCGTGACGGCCCAGCAGCAACTCCGCCTGGTAGTGGGCGCGCACCGTGGAATCGGGCTCGGGTGGCGGCAGGGCCGACCACCGGCCCGCCACCGTGGGGTCGGCGGGGCGGGATTGCGCATGCGCCACGCTGTATCGGCTCAGGCGCGGCGGGCGATGTGACCGGTGCGCCGGGGCCGCGCGCTTGCGGTTGCCGACACCGCCGAGCATCGCGCGCACCGGCGCGAAGGTGTCGCCGGTGACCCAGCCCGCCCAGATCAGCTCCCACAGCGCGGCTTTGAGTTCGGCGTCGGGGATGCCGCTCTGGGCCAGCTGACGGAAGAAGTACGCGCCGCCGCCGGCCAGCGTGTCCAGGATCGCGCGGTGGGCTTCGGTGAAGTCGATTTCGGCCGGCCCGGCCAGCGTCAAGGGCGCGGAATCGCTTACGTGCAGCGCGACCCAGCCGTCGCCGGCCGAAATCGACCCGGCGCCCGACCAGGTCACCTCCCCGGTGGCGAGCAGCTCGTCGAGCATGGCGGGGGAGTAGTCCCGGACCCGTGGGCCAAGCACCAGCGGTTCGATCGCCGAGGCCGGCATCCGGACACCGGCCAGCTGGTCGACCACCGACATCAGCCCGTCCAGTCCCGAGTGACCCGGGGAACCGGGCGAGGCCACCCGGTGCCAGGCCGGCAGGAACCGTCCGTACGCGGCGGTGCTCACCGGTTCGACCTGCGCGCGCAGCGCGGCCAGCGAACGCCGCCGCAACACGCGCAGCACCTCGGCGTCGCACCACTGTTCGCCTCCGCCCGTCGCGGAGGTTTCCGAGACTTCCGGGGCGGCGACGAAGTCGCCGCGCACCAGGCGGCCGTCGGCGGCCAGCCGGCCCAGCACGTCGGCCGTCACGCGCAGTCCCAGCCCGAACCGGGCGGCGGCCGCGGCGGTGGTGAACGGGGTGTGGGTGCGGGCGTACCGGCCCAGCAGCTCGCCCAGCGGGTCGGCCACCGCCTCGGTGAACGCGGCCGGCACGCCCAGCGGAACCGGCGCCCCGACCCCGTCGCGCAGCCGGCCGATGTCCTCGATGGCCACCCACCAGCTGCGGCCGGCGAACGACACGGGCAGCGCCCGCCGGGCGGCGAGCAGGCCCTCGAGCCAGCCGCCCACCTCGGCGCCGCCGGCCCGGGCGGCGACCTCGTCCTCGGTCATCGGGCCCAGCAGCCGCAGCAGGTCCGCGACGCCTTCGGCGTCGCGCGCGGCCCGGTCCGCCGACAGGTGCTGCAACTGGCGGCCGGTCGCGGCGATGACGTCCGGGTCGAGCAGCTCGCGCAGCTCGACCCGGCCGAGCAGCTCGGCGAGCAGCGTGCTGTCCAGCGACAGCGCCGCCGCCCGGCGCTCGGCCAGCGGGGTGTCGCCCTCGTACATGAAGGCGCCGACGTAGCCGAACAGCAGGGAGGCCGCGAAGGGCGACGGCCGCGCCGTCTCGGTTTCGAGCACCCGCACCTTGCGCTGCGCGATGCCGGCCATCAGGGCGGCCAGGGCGGGCACGTCGTACACGTCTTGCAGGCATTCGCGGATGGTCTCCAGCACCACCGGGAAGTCGGGGTATTTGCGAGCCACGTCAAGCAGCTGGGCGGCCCGCTGGCGCTGGTGCCACAGCGGCGATCGCTTGCCCGGGTGCCTGCGGGGCAGCAGCAGGGCGCGGGCCGCGCACTCGCGGAACCGCGACGCGAACAGCGCCGAACCGCCCACCTCGTCGGTGACGATCGGATCGATCTCGTCGGCGTCGAAGACGAACAACTCGGCGCCGGGCGGGGTTTCGCCGGCATCGGACAGCATGTCCGGCAGTCGCACCACGATGCCGTCGTCGGAGGCGGTCGGCTTCTCGTCGAGGCCGTAGCGTTCGCGCAGCCGCCGGCCCACCGCCAGTGCCAGCGGCCCGTTCACCCGCAACCCGTACGGCGAGTGCAGGATCACCCGCCAGTCGCCCAGTTCGTCGCGGAACCGCTCGACCAGCAGGGTGGTGTCGGTTGGGACCACGCCGGCGGCGTCCCGCTGCTCGTCCAGCAGCGCCCACAGGTTGTCCGTGGCGTAGGCGTCGAAGCCCAGGGCCGCGCACCGGGCGTTGAAGGCGTCGCGGTCCAGGCCGGCCAGCTCGCCGGTGAACGCGCCCAGCGCGGCACCCAGCTCGGCGGGCCGGCCCGCGTCGTCGCCGCGCCAGAACGGCAGCCGGGCCGGCTGGCCGGGCGCCGGTATCACCAGGACGCGGTCGTGGGTGATCTCGGTGATCCGCCAGCTGGTGGCGCCCAGCGAGATCACGTCCCCGGGCCGGGACTCGTACACCATCTCCTCGTCCAGTTCGCCCACGCGCGACGGCTTTTCCGACTCGCTGGCGAGGTAGACGGTGAACATGCCCCGGTCCGGGATGGCGCCGCCGGAGGTGACGGCCAACCGCTGCGCGCCCGGCCGCGCCGTCAGCGTGCCGGTGTCGCGGTCGTAGACCAGGCGGGGACGCAGCTCGGCGAACTCGGTCGAGGGGTACTTGCCCGAAAGCAGGTCGAGGGTGGCCTCGTACACGCTGCGCGGCAGCGTCGCGAAGGGCGCGCTGCGGCGCACCGTGTCGAACCACCGGTCGGCGTCCAGCGGCTCCAGGGCGGCGGCCGCCAGGTCGGCGAGGTGTCCCAGGGCGTGCTGTTCCCCAAGCACCGCACCGACCTGATCGGCTGCGCCGTGACCGTGCAGCGGATGCTCGCGGGCGAGATCGAGACGATGCGGGTTCCCGCCAACCCGCTGGACATCCTGGCGCAGCCGATCAGGTCGGTGCGGTGCTTGGGGAACAGCACGCCCTGGGACACCTCGCCGACCTGGTGGCCGGCCCGCCCGATGCGTTGCAGGCCGCTGGCCACCGACGGCGGCGCCTCCACCTGGATCACCAGGTCGACCGCGCCCATGTCGATGCCCAGCTCCAGGCTCGACGTCGCCACCACCGCCTTGAGCAGTCCCCGCTTGAGGTCCTCCTCGACCAGGGCGCGCTGTTCCTTGCTGACCGAGCCGTGGTGAGCGCGGGCCAGGATCGGGTCGGCGCCGTAGGTCTGGCCGCTGCCCATGATGTGCGCGGGCGCCCCGCCCGCCACCTTCGGGTTGGTCTCACCTGACAGCCCCACACCGCAGCGTTCGGCGTGGATCTCGTTGAGCCGCGCGGTGAGCCGCTCGGCCAGCCGGCGCGAATTGGCGAACACGATGGTCGAGTTGTGCGCCTCGATGAGGTCGACCAGCTGCGCCTCGACGTCGGGCCAGATGCTGTTGTTGGCCAGGTTGGCCATGTCGGGCACCGGAACCTGCACCGCCAGCTCGACGGTCTTGGCCGTGCGGGGCGCGATGATGGTCGTCGGTTGCCGCCCGGACAGGAACCGGGCGAGCTCTTCGGGTGGGCGCACCGTCGCCGACAACCCGATGCGCTGTGCCGGCGGCCCGTCCCTCAACTCGTCGAGCCGCTCCAGCGACAGCGCCAGGTGCGCGCCGCGCTTGCCGGCGGCGATGGCGTGGATCTCGTCGACGATAACCGTCTGCACGCCGGCCAGCGTTTCGCGCGCGGCCGAGGTGAGCATCAAAAACAGCGACTCCGGCGTGGTGATCAGGACGTCGGGGGGACGGGCGATGAGCTGCCGGCGTTCGGCGGGAGGGGTGTCGCCCGAGCGGACGCCGACGCTGATGCCGGGCGGGGGGCGACCGTGGCGCTCGGCGATGCGGGTGAGGCCCGCCAGCGGGGTGCGCAGGTTGCGCTCGACGTCGACCGCCAGCGCCTTGAGCGGGGACACGTAGAGCACGCGGGTGCCGGCCGGCCTCGCGGCCGAGCGGTCAACAGCGCTGGGGGAGGCGAGGGAGTCTAAGGCCCACAGGAACGCCGCGAGCGTCTTGCCGGATCCGGTCGGCGCGATCACCAGCGTGTTGTCGCCGTCGGCGATGGCGTCCCAGGCTTCGGCCTGCGCGGTGGTTGGACCGGCGAAGGTGCTGGTGAACCATTCGCGCGTGGTCGCGCTGAACCGGCCTAAGGGGTCACGGGTGGTCACTTCACCATGGTGCCAAGGCGCACCGACAAGAGCGCGGGCTAGCGCGGCTGGATTCGGGCCGTCGCCATCGCGTGGGACAGCTCCTTGGGTATCTCGGGCACGCGCGCGATGGCGTCGAACAGTGAGTGCGCGCAGGCGTCGGCGAGGCGTTCGGCGTTGATCGTGGGATCGATGATGCGCTGGCGGCACAGCTCGAACGTGAACGCCAGCCAGCCGTGACAGATCACCCGAAGGTCGCGCTCGACGTCCCCTTCCAGCTTCGCCCCGGAGATGTTGGCCACCAGGTCGTGGATGCGACTCATGATGTGTTCGAGCTGGCGGTTCTTGGCTTCGTCGTCGACGCCCAGCAGAACCGGGTCGGACCGGCCGAGCCCGACGTAGGCGGCCCAGGCGGCCTCCGGATTCTGCTCGTGGTAGGCCATGTACGCCATGACCCCCATCCGCACTTCTTCGTACATGGTGAGGCCGGTGGCGTCGTCCATGTTGGTGGTCTCGTACAGCCGGTCGGCCTCGTCCTTGACCACCGCGGCGAAGAAGGCGCGCTTGTCGGGGAAGTAGTGATACATCAGCGCCCGGGACACTCCGGCGCGCTCGGCGATCTCGTCGATCCGCACTTCGTCGTAGGGTCGCTTTCCGAAGACTTCGGCCCCCAAAGCGAGCAGCTCAGCGCGTCGATCCTCGGGGGATAACCGCCTTCGGCCTGTCGGCATGTGAGAGATAGTACTCATCGGTCCTGAGACACCAACCATATTGTGTCTATCCGGGCTCCACGCCCCGTGCCAGCGGTAATACATCCGAATAATTGACGCTGCGGGCTATTCGCGCACCGGCGGAAATTTTGCGGCCGCGACCCGGGATCCGGCCGTTTTACCGGGTTTGCCGATGGGTATTTGTCCCCATGCGATTTCCGCTTGTCATCGCGCGGTAACCATTGCGGCGCAGCAAACGATGGACAAAACAACGAATTCCCGGGATATGAGGGGCACCGATGCACAAAGCGGATGAGCGATCGGGTGGTGATCGCTTGGGACAGGAGGACGGCGAGGTGCGTGCCGCCATCCGGTTCGCGGCGGCGGCCGCGGCCGCGGCGGTCGGCTTCCTGATCCTGGCCGCGCTGTGGGTGAGCACCTGTCCCGGCACCGGTGTGGACACCGCGGCGTGCGGCGCGCCGCAGCGGACGTTGCTGGCGCTGGGCGGACCGCTGATCCTGCTGGCGGCCGGCCTCTGGGCGTTCCTGCGGACCTATCACGTATGGAAGGCGCGGGGCACCTGGTGGGGATGGCACGGCGCGGGCTGGTTTCTGTTCACGCTGATGGTGCTGATGGTCGCCATGGGCGTGGCCCCGATCGCCGGCCCGGCCCTGGTCCTCTGACAGGGGTCTCGCCAAAAGCCTCCCGGGAGATCTACCGTTGATGGTGCAACCCGTATTGAGCTGCGAATGCGTCACCAATCTCCACTAGGAGCAGCCATGGGAGACACGTTTCATGACCCCGTCGACCACCTGAGGACAACGCGGCCACTCGCCGGCGAGTCGCTGATCGACGTACTGCACTGGCCCGGCTACCTGTTGGTGGTGGCCGGTGTGATCGGAGGATCCGGAAGCCTGTCGGCCTTCGGCACCGGGCATCACCACGAGGGCATGACCGCGGGGGTGGTGGCGATCATCGCCACGGTCCTCGGGTTGGTGTGGGTAGCGATCGAGCACCGGCGGATCCGCCGGATCGCCGATCGCTGGTACGCCGAGCACCCCGAGGTGCAAAGGCAGTGGCCCGCCAGCTAGGAGCCCCCGCGCCGCGGCGTGCGTGAGCGCCGAGTGATTTTTGCCGGGAAGTAAACGCGGGGGGTTACCCGCCTCTTCGAGTGGGTATCAGGTGTGCACCATGATGAGTGCCGGAAGGGTTGCGTCAGCGTGGTCACCCCACGGGGGGCAGGAACACGAAGACACCGACATAGATGCTTACAGCGAGAACTACCAATACGACCAGCGCGATCCCGGCGATCACCGCCACGCGCTTGAGCCGCCGCGTCCGAACCGTTTCTGTGGTTTCCGGCCCGTCCATATCGGGCCGCACACCCGGCGGAAACCATGACTAATCGGCTCGAACGTACGGTCCACGGCGCGCTGCGGGGCGGTAGTAGTGTCAGTCAAACATTGCCGGGAGACCAGATGAACGATGCGGGATTGCGCACTAACAAGCGTCAGCGTGGCCATCGCGCCGTCGAACTACACGTCGCGGCGCGCCTGGAGAACTTGGCGATGCTGCGGACACTGGTCGGTGCGATCGGCACCTTCGAGGACCTGGACTTCGACGCCGTCGCGGATCTGCGGCTTGCGGTCGACGAAGTGTGCACCCGGCTGATCCGCTGCGCGACCCCCGACGCGACCCTGGTCGTGGTGGTGGACCCGCAGGACGACCAGTTGGTGGTAGAGGCCTCGGCGGCGTGTGACACCCACGACGTCGTCGCCCCGGGCAGCTTCAGCTGGCACGTGCTGACGTCCCTGGCCGACGACGTCCAGACTTTCCACGATGGTCGCGAGCCCAACCAAACCGGCAGCGTTTTCGGCATCACGCTGACGGCGCGACGGGCGGCCTCCAGCAGGTGACACCACCAGCTGCCGGCGGTTCGGTCTCGCGCCCGAACGAGTACGCCGATGTCCCGGACATGTTCCGAGAGCTGGCCGCGGTCGACGGCGACTCGATGGAATTCCAGCGTCAACGGGACAAGATCGTCGAGCGCTGCCTGCCCCTGGCCGATCACATCGCCCGCCGGTTCGAGGGCCGCGGCGAACCGCGCGACGACCTCGTCCAGGTGGCGCGCGTGGGGCTGGTCAACGCGGTGGTGCGGTTCGACGTCGACGCCGGCTCCGACTTCGTGTCCTTCGCGGTGCCCACGATCATGGGCGAGGTCCGCCGCCACTTTCGCGACAACAGCTGGTCGGTCAAGGTGCCGCGGCGCCTGAAGGAACTGCACCTGCGTCTCGGCACCGCCACCGCGGATCTGTCCCAACGACTCGGCCGGGCGCCCACCGCGACCGAACTGGCCGCCGAACTCGACATGGACCGCGACGAGGTCGTCGAGGGTCTGGTGGCGGGCAGCTCCTACAACACCCTGTCCATCGACAGCGGCGGCGGCAGTGAAGAGGACGAGGCCCGCGCGATCGCCGACACCCTGGGCGATGTGGATACCGGCCTGGACCGGATCGAGGATCAGGAGTCGCTGCGCCCGCTGCTGGAGGCCCTGCCCGAGCGGGAGCGAACCGTGTTGGTGCTCAGGTTCTTCGAGTCGATGACGCAGACCCAGATCGCCGAGCGGGTCGGCATCTCCCAGATGCACGTGTCCCGGCTGCTGGCGAAGTCGCTAACGCGGCTGCGTGACCAACTGCAATAGGGACGGCGGCTCGTCGCCCTCCGCTCGCAGCGATGCCAGAAGCGGCTCGGCCGCGGGCGTCGTCACCGGGAGCGTGCCGTCGGGGTCGCAGATGCGCAGCAACCGAGCCACCGCCGGGCTGGGCGCCATCGCCCAATAGGCCTGGGCGCCCGAGCAGGCGACATTGATTCGGTGTAGCGCCGAAAAGCCTGCTGTGCCAATGAATTTCAGGCCGCGCAGATCCAGGATCACGCGCGGGGAACGAGCGACGACGTGTCGGACGTAGGCGGCGAGCTGGTCGGCGTTGGCGGCGTCGAGCTCGCCGTCCACAGTGACCAGGGTCCCCGATGGGTCCCAGCGCGCGGTGAACTGCGCTGCGCGGCTGTGCTGCCAAGATTGGGCCACAGACATTACTGACTCCATCCGTAGAGCAGTTGTGCTGCGGAAAACGTCAGGCGTGGAACGAAGCGGAAAGACAGGGAGTTCGCCTTCCCCGCGCCATTTGACGTGATCCGGACGGCTGTGAACTCAACCTGACCCGAACGCTACCCGCGCCAGACCTGGTCGACAACTGTTTCCCAGGATTACTGTCCGTGGGCTATTTGATCTCGGCGAGCACCGTGCCCTGGGTGATGGCGGCGCCGGCCTCGACCGCAAGTCCGGTGATGACACCGTCCTTGTGCGCGGTGACCGGGTTCTCCATCTTCATCGCCTCGAGGACCACGACCAGGTCGCCGGTAGCGACCTCCTGTCCCTCCTCGACCGCGACCTTGACCACGGTGCCCTGCATGGGGGCGGTGACGGCGTCCCCGGAGGCGGCGGCACCCCCGTGCGACCCGCGCTTGCGCGGCTTGGGCTTCTTGCGGATGACGCCGGCCGGATCCGCGGAGCCGTTGGACAGCGCCAGGTCGCCGGGCAGCGATACCTCGAGCCGGCGGCCGCCGACCTCCACGACCACCGTCTGGCGGGGCCGGGCGTCTTCCTCGTCGAGGGGCTCGCCGGCGGTGAAGGGCTCGATGGTGTTGTTCCACTCGGTCTCGATCCACCGGGTGTGCACCGAGAAGCTGTCGCCGTCGCCGATGAAAGCGGGGTCGGACACCACGGCGCGGTGGAACGGGATGACGGTGGCCAGCCCTTCGACGTGGAATTCAGAAAGAGCGCGGCGGGAGCGGGCCAGGGCTTCTTCGCGGGTGGCGCCGTACACGATCAGCTTGGCCAGCATCGAGTCGAACTGACCGCCGATCACCGAACCGGCCTCCACGCCGGAGTCCAGGCGGACGCCGGGACCGCTGGGAGTGTCGTAGCGGGTGACCGGACCGGGCGCCGGCAGGAAGCCACGTCCGGCATCCTCGCCGTTGATCCGGAACTCGATGGCGTGGCCGCGCGGGGTGGGGTCCTCGGTGAGGTCCAGCTTTTCGCCGTTGGCGATCTTGAACTGCTGCAACACCAGGTCGATTCCGGAGGTCTCCTCGGTGACCGGGTGCTCGACCTGCAGGCGGGTGTTGACCTCCAGGAACGAGATCAGGCCGTCCTGGCCGACCAGGTACTCGACCGTGCCGGCGCCGTAGTAGTGCGCCTCCTTGCAGATGCGCTTGGCCGACTCGTGGATCTCCTTGCGCTGGGCGTCGGTGAGGAACGGCGCGGGCGCCTCCTCGACCAGCTTCTGGAAGCGGCGCTGCAGGGAGCAGTCGCGGGTGCCGGCCACGATGACGTTGCCGTGCTGGTCGGCGATCACCTGCGCCTCGACGTGGCGGGGCTTGTCCAGGTAGCGCTCGACGAAGCACTCGCCGCGGCCGAAGGCGGCGACGGCTTCGCGCACCGCCGACTCGTACAGGTGCGGGATCTCCTCGATGGTGCGCGCCACCTTCATGCCGCGGCCGCCGCCGCCGAAGGCCGCCTTGATGGCGATCGGGACGCCGTACTCCTCGGCGAAGGCCACCACCTCGTCGGCGTCCTTGACCGGGTCGGGGGTGCCCGGCACCAGGGGAGCCTGGGCGCGGGCGGCGATGTGGCGGGCGGTGACCTTGTCACCGAGGTCGCGGATCGACTGGGGGCTCGGACCGATCCAGATCAGGCCGGCGTCGATGACCGCCTGCGCGAAATCGGCGTTCTCCGAGAGGAACCCGTAGCCGGGGTGGACGGCGTTGGCGCCAGACTTGGCCGCCGCGTCGAGGAGCTTGCCGATGTCCAGGTAGGACTCGGCGGAGGTCTGCCCGCCCAGGGCGAACGCCTCGTCGGCGAGCCGCACGTGCGGGGCATCGGCATCGGGCTCGGCGTAGACCGCCACGCTGGGCAGGCCCGCATCGCGGGCCGCGCGGATCACCCGGACAGCGATCTCGCCGCGGTTGGCGACAAGCACTTTGGAGATCCTCGAGCTGGCGTGACTAGCCACTGCGCCTCCTGTTTGGCAGATCTGAAGCGGACGTGTTTCCGCCTTGGGCTTCTTTAAGAGAGTTTCTTACAACTCTTGGGAAGTCTAAGCGCCGCGCCGTCGGGCCGATCAGGCGGTGCCGGAATTTTGGGCCGACTCGCGCAGTCGCCGCTTGATGCGGGCGAGCATCGCCGACATGCCGCGCAGCCGCAACGGGCTGATCAGCGCGGCCAAGCCCAGGTCGGTGTAGAAATCCTCGGGCACCGCCAAGATGTCGGCCGCGGGCTGCTCGTCGAGACCGGCGGCCAGGATCGACGCGAACCCCCGGGTGGTCGGCGCCTCGGCGGGCGCGCTGAAGTGCAACCGCACCCGGTTCGGGTCGCTGGCATCGACGTGCAGGAAGAGCGGGGTCTGGCACTCGGGCACCGGCTCCATGGCCTGCTCTTCCAGCTCGGGGGGCAGGGCAGGCAGGTCGTTGGCGAATTCCAGCAGCAGCGTCAGCTTGTCCTGGCCCTGGACTTCGGCGAAGTCGGAGACCACCTCGGCCAACGGGGCGGGCAGGGTCATCGGACCGGCACGGCCCCCGGCTCTTCACCGGCGACGATCGGCGTGCGCACGGTGTTGCCCCATTCGGTCCACGATCCGTCGTAGTTGCGCACCCCGGGCTTGCCCAGCAGGTACGTGAGCACGAACCAGGTGTGGCTGGACCGCTCACCGATGCGGCAGTACACGACGGTCTTGTCCTCGGGGTCGATGAAGTCGTAGAGCTCCTCGAGCTCCTCGCGGCTGCGGAATCGCCCGCTCTCGTCGACCGCTTTGGCCCACGGGATGGACCGGGCGGTGGGGATGTGGCCGCCGCGCAGCACGCCCTCCTCGGGGTAGTCGGGCATGTGCGTGCGCTTGCCGGTGTATTCGTCCGGCGAGCGCACGTCGATCAGCGGCTGGCTGCCCAGGATGGCCAGGACGTCGTCCTTGAAGGCCCGGATGGGTTCGTCGTTGCGCGCGACGACGGGATAGCCGGTGGAGGTCCTGGTGGGGACGTCCAGGGTGGTCTCCCGGCGCTCGGCCAGCCACAGGTCGCGTCCGCCGTTGAGCAGCCGCACATCGGGGTGGCCGAACAACGTGAAGACCCACAGGGCGTACGCGGCCCACCAGTTGCTCTTGTCGCCGTAGATCACCACGGTGTCGTCGCGCGAGATGCCCTTGCGGTCCATCAATTCGGCGAACTGCTCGCCGTTGATGTAGTCGCGGACCCTCGGGTCGTTGAGGTCGGTGTGCCAGTCGATCTTGACCGCGCCGGGAATATGGCCGACGTCGTAGAGCAAGACGTCCTCGTCGGATTCGACGATCGCCAGGCCGGGCGTGCCCTGATGGGCGGAGAGCCAGTCGGCGGTGACCAGCCGTTCGGGGTGGGCGTAGGCCGTCAGAGTCGGGCTTGGATCCGGGGGTAATGCCACGCCTGAAAGCCTACCGTCAGTGCCGCAACGGCCATCGGGTCAGTGCTTGCGGACCACCCGCTCGGGAACGCCGGGATTCCAGATGGTGATGTCCAGGTGGCCGTCGCGGACCTCGACCGCCGACGCCCCGGTGATGTCGGCGCCGAGCAGATCGAATCGCTGCTCGCGCAGGTCCAATCCGGTCTCGGAGAACAGCGTCTCGGCGAAGCGGCGGTGCACCGCGCCGTAGGGAACGACCCGGGCCAGGCCCCAGAGCTTCGCGTCGCCGTCGGTCACCTGGGTGTCGACGGTCGCGGTGTGCAGACAGAACCTCGGGTCGCGCGCCAGATCGAGGAACTTGGTGGTGGCCGGCATCCCGGGCAGCCACAACTGCTCCTCGAAGATCCGCGGCTCCATCGGGCTGATCCGGGGGAACCCGTCAGAGCGCAGGGTTGCCAGCATGCACAGATTGCCGCTGGCGTGATGGCGACGGGCGAAGATGCTGGCAATGCGCGGCGCTTGGGCGGTGAACTCGGTCCACGTGGTCATGGCTTGACCCTAGGGTTTCCGCCGACCCCGCAATTTTGCGGAAAGTGTGCGAGTGGGCGCCTGCGATTCACCGGCTCCGCGCGGGCGCCCACAGCGCCGTCACCGACAACCCGGCCCGCTGCAACAGGGACCGCAGCAGCGGCAGGCTCACCCCGATCACGTTCGACGGGTCGCCGTCGATCGCGTCGACGAACCAGCCGCCGAGCCCGTCGAGGGTGAACCCGCCGGCCACGTGCAGCGGCTCCCCGCTGGCGACATAGGCCCGCAGGTCAGCCTCCGGGGGATCGGCGAAATGCACTGTGGTGCAAGCAGATTCGACCTCGCGATGGGTGATTGCGCCGCCGGCCAGCCGCAGCAGACAGTGCCCGGTGTGCAGCCGGCCCGACCGGCCACCCATGCGGTGCCACTGGGCCAGCGCCTCATCGGCCGACCCGGGCTTGCCGCACAGTTCGCCGTCCAGGTAGAGCATCGAATCGCAGCCGACGACAACGCAATCGGCGGCGACGCCACCGTCCAGCTCGTCCGCCACGCGCTCGGCCTTGGCCGCCGCCAGGGCACACACCACCTCAGCGGGCGCGGCGTCGGGCCCCAGCTCGGCGACGAGGGCGTCTTCGTCCACGCCGGAGACCACGACCAGCGGATCGATGCCGGCCTGGCGCAGCACCCGCAGGCGGCCCGACGAGGCCGACCCGAGGACCAGCCGGGTCAATGCTTCATGTGCGTCATTTGCTGCATGGTGAGCCGCTGGTAGTTGGACATCGCGAACCGCAGCCGGTCCACCGGCAGGCCCCAGCGGGTGGGCTCGGGCTCGGTGGGCTCGGGGACGCCGCCGCCGACGACGCCCAGCGCGGTGACCAGCGCGGCCAGCTCCTCGTCGGTGGGGTGACCCTTGAGGATATGGAGGTGCGGCTCGTGTGGCTGGTGCGCGGCTTCGGTTGTCTCAGAACCGTTTTCGCTGCTCATGTCCTGACTCCCGTCGCTCATAGCGGGATGTTCCCGTGCTTCTTGGGGGGCAGGTGCGCGATCTTTCGTTCCAGCAGCCGCAGCGCCGTGCCGATGTAGCCGCGGGTGTGCGACGGCGGGATGACCGCGTCGACGTAGCCCCGCTCGGCGGCGACGTAGGGGTTGACCAAGGTGTCCTCGTACTCCTGCTGCAGCTCCAGCCGCAGGGCGTCGACGTCCTTGCCCTCCTTGGCGGCCTCGGCCAGCTGCTTGCGGTAGACGAAGCCGACGGCCCCGGAGGCGCCCATCACCGCGATCTGCGCGGTCGGCCAGGCGATGTTGACGTCGCAGCCCATGTCCTTGGAGCCCATGACGCAGTACGCGCCGCCGTAGGCCTTGCGGGTGATGACGGTGATCTTCGGGACGGTGGCCTCGCCGTAGGCGAACAGCAGCTTGGCGCCGCGCCGGATGATGCCGTTGTATTCCTGGCCGGTGCCCGGCAGGAAGCCCGGGACGTCCACCAGCATGATGATCGGGATGTTGAAGCAGTCGCAGGTCCGCACGAACCGGGCCGCCTTCTCCGAGGCGTTGATGTCCAGGCACCCGGCGAACTGCGTGGGCTGGTTGGCGACGATCCCGACCGGCCGGCCCTCGATGCGGCCGAAGCCGACGACGATGTTGGTGGCGTAGCCGTTCTGGATCTCCAGGAACTCGTCGTCGTCGAGGATCCGGGTGATCACCTCGTGCATGTCGTACGGCTGGTTGGCCGAGTCCGGGATCAGCGTGTCCAGCTCGAGGTCCTCCTCGGTGAGGTTGTCCTCGATGGCGCCCTCGGGGACGGGCTCGGCGTAGCGCGGCGCGTCGGTGGCGTTGTTGGGCGGCAGGTAGCTCAGCAGGTCGCGCACCCAGTCGAAGGCGTCCTGCTCGCCCGAGGCGACGTAGTGCAGCGTGCCGGACTTGGCCATGTGGGTGTGGGCGCCGCCGAGTTCCTCCATCGTGACGTCCTCGCCGGTGACGGTCTTGATGACGTCCGGGCCGGTGATGAACATCTGGCTGGTCTGGTCGACCATCACCACGAAGTCGGTCAGGGCAGGGGAGTAGACGTGCCCACCGGCGGCGGCACCCATGATCAGGGAGATCTGCGGGATGACACCGGAGGCCAGGATGTTGTTCCGGAAGATCTTGCTGTACAGGCCGAGCGAGACCACGCCCTCCTGGATGCGCGCGCCGGCGCCGTCGTTGATGCCGATCAGCGGCCGGCCGGTCTTGATCGCCAGTTCCTGCACCTTGACGATCTTCTCGCCGTACACCTCGCCGAGGCTGCCGCCGAACACCGTGGCGTCCTGGCTGAAGATGCACACGTCGCGGCCGTCGATGGTGCCGTAGCCGGTGATCACGCCGTCGCCGAGCGGGCGGTTGTTCTCCAGGCCGAAGTTCTTGCTGCGGTGCCGCGCCAGCGCGTCGAGTTCGACGAACGAGTCCTCGTCGAGCAGGGCGAGGATGCGCTCACGGGCGGTCAGCTTGCCCTTGGCGTGCACCTTCTCGACGGCCTCTTCACCCACCGGGTGCAGCGACTCTTCCCGGCGCTTGTGCAGCTCGGCCAGCTTGCCCGCGGTGGTGTGGATGTCGATGGTGTGCTCGGCGGCGGGCTCTGCGGTATGAGCAGAGGAGTCGGTAACGCTTGTCATGGGAGTCGAGCTTAGCGGCGGGCTAGTCTCCGCTGATGGACTGGGCGACCGAATGCGATGTGCTCGTAGCCGGGTCGGGCGGCGGCGGGGTCACCGGTGCCTACACCGCGGCGCGCGAGGGCCTGAACGTGCTCCTGGTGGAGGCGACGTCGAAATTCGGTGGGACCACCGCCTACTCCGGTGGGGGCGGCGTCTGGTTCCCGTGCAATCCGGTGCTGTTACGGGCCGGGGTCGACGACACGATCGAGGACGCGCTCACCTACTACCATGCCGTCGTCGGTGACCGCACCCCCCGGGAACTGCAGGAAACGTATGTCCGCGGCGGCGCCGGGCTGATCGAGTACCTGGAGGTCGACCCCCTGCTGAAGTTCGTGCCGTTGCCCTGGCCGGACTACTACGGCAAAGCGCCGAAGGCGCGGCTGGACGGCCAGCGCCACATCGCCGCGAAGCCCTGGAAGGTGGCCGCCGCCCCCGAACTGCGGGAGGTGATCCGCGGGCCGCTGGACACCGACCGGCTGGGCGCCGAACCGCCCTCCGACTACTACCTCGGGGGTCGCGCGCTGATCGCGCGGTTCCTCAAGGCCATCGGCCAATACCCGAACGCGGCGCTGCGGCGCGACACCGCCCTGGTCGAGCTCGTCCTGTCCGACGGGGCGGTGACGGGCGCGATCGTGGAGAGCCGCGGAGAGCGGCTTGCCATCCGCGCCCGGCTGGGCGTGCTGCTGGCCGCCGGCGGCTTCGAGAACAACGACGAGCTGCGGCGCCGATACGGGGTGCCGGGCGCGGCCCGAGACACCATGGGCGGCCCGGGAAGTCGGGGACTGGCGCTGCAGGCCGGCATCGCCGCGGGCGCCGACACCGACCTGCTGGATCAGGCGTGGTGGTCGCCGGGCATGACGCACCCGGACGGCCGGTCCGCGTTCGCGCTCTGGTTCACCGGCGGCATCTTCGTCAACCAGGACGGCAAGCGGTTTGTCAACGAATCCCGGGCGTACGACCGGGCCGGCCGCGAGATCATCGCGCAACTGCAGGACGGGTCGATCACGTTGCCGTACTGGATGATCTACGACGACACCGACGGCGAGGTGCCGCCGGTCAAGGCCGCCAACGTCTCCATCGTCGAGACGCAGAAGTACGTCGCCGCCGGCCTGTGGCATACCGCGGACACGCTGGAGGAACTGGCCGACAAGATCGGTGTCCCGGGGCGGCAGCTGGCGGCAACGGTGGCCCGGTTCAACGGTTTTGCCGCGTCCGGCGTCGACGAGGATTTCGGCAGGGGTGACGAGGCTTTCGACCGGGCATTCTCGGGGGGCGCCTCACCCCTGGTGCCCATCGATCGCCCGCCGTATCACGCCGCGGCCTTTGGCATTTCGGATCTGGGCACCAAGGGCGGCCTGCGCACCGACGCCGCCGCCCGGGTGCTCGACACGTCCGGTCACCCCATCCCCGGTTTGTACGCCGCCGGCAACACGATGGCCGCGCCCAGCGGCACCGCCTATCCCGGCGGCGGCAACCCGATCGGCACCAGCATGCTGTTCAGCCATCTGGCCGTCTTAGACATGCGAGACACGAGCCGCCCGCGCCCCTGAGTTCTAGGCTGGGTCCAGTGACAGACCGAGACCAGCCCAGGGCACCGCTGGACCAGGCCGCGCTGCGCGCCGAACTGATCGGCACCGGACTTGGCTGGCGCCGGCTCGACGTCGTCGAACAGACCGGCTCCACGAACGCCGATCTGCTCGCGCGAGCGGCGTCGGGGGCCGACGTGGCCGGGGCGGTGCTGATCGCCGAGCACCAGACGGCGGGCCGCGGGCGGCACGGCCGCGGCTGGTCGGCCACCCCGCGGACCCAGATCACGATGTCGGTCGGCGTCAGCATCGTCGACGTGCCGACCGCCGGCTGGGGCTGGATGCCCCTGGCCACCGGGGTGGCGGTGGTCGACACGGTGGCCCCGCTGCTCGGCGGGGTTCCGGTGGGACTCAAGTGGCCCAACGACGTGCTGGCGGGCGCCCCCGAATCCCAGGGCAAGCTGGCCGGCATCCTCGCCGAGGTGGCCCGGCCGGTGGTGGTAATCGGCTTGGGGCTCAACGTGTTTCAGGCGCCCGACGGCATCGAGGGGGCCACCTCGCTGCTCGACCTGGGCGTGCAGGCTCCCGACCGCACCCTGCTGGTGTGCGGGCTGCTGTCCGAGCTCGGCCGGCGGATCGTGGCGTGGCGAGCCGCGCGCGGGGCGGACTGGGCGCTGGCGGCCGACTACCGGGCGCGCAGCCTGACCATCGGCCACCGGGTGCGGGCCCACCTGCCCGGCGGCAAGGAAGTGGTCGGGGACGCGACCGCCGTCGACGACCAGGGCCGGCTGTGCATCGACACGGGGGAAGAGACCGTCGTCGTCTCGGCGGGCGACGTCGTGCATTTGCGCTAGTTATCCGGCCCGCCGCGGCTAATGTCGGCGAGCATGAGCTATCCGGATAACGTCCTGGCCGCGGGCGAGCAGGTCATCGTCCACCGCCACCCGCACTGGAAGCGGTTGATCTGGCCCGTGGTGGCCCTGCTGCTGGCGACCGCGCTGGCGTCGTTCGGGTCCGGATACCTGAACTCGACGCATTGGGACCAGCTGGCCAAGAACATCATCTACGGCGTCATCTGGGGCATTTGGCTGGTGATCGTCGGCTGGCTGACGCTGTGGCCGTTCCTGAGCTGGCTGACCACCCATTTCGTGGTGACGAACCGGCGGGTGATGTTTCGGCACGGGGTACTCACCCGCACCGGAATCGATATCCCCCTGGCGCGGATCAACAGCGTGGAATTCCGCGACCGGATCACCGAGCGAATGTTTCGCACCGGGACGCTGATTATCGAATCGGCGTCACAGGATCCGTTGGAGTTCTACGACATTCCGCGCCTGCGCGAGGTGCACGCGCTGCTGTATCACGAAGTTTTCGACACCCTGGGTTCGGAGGAGTCGCCCAGCTGACCCAGCCGGCCCGCCCGGTTGCGCCAGGCGCGCAGCGGCGTGACGTTCCCGCCCTCGATCTCGTCCTCGAGCATCTCGGCGATACCGCCGGCGGTGAGGGCGGATTCCAGCGCCTTGTCGGGGTTGCGCGCGAACTCGTCGGGGAACACCCAGCGCCGGAACGCCCAGAAGCGGAAGGCCATCTGCAGCAGGTTGCCGATGATGTAGGCCGAGATGAAGTCGGCGATGTTCTCCACGGTCAGCGAGACCATCGGCTCCCGCAGCTGCAGGACGTAGCTGGAGAACCACAGCGGCGCCATGGACAGCAGCACCCCCACGCCGCTGAAGGCGAAGAACAGCAGCGCCTCGTGGTGGCGTTCCCGGCCGCCACGGTCGCGGAAGCTCCACTCGCGGTTCAACACGTAGGACGCGATGACCGCGACGATGCCGGCGATGACCTTCGCGGTCACCGGCTTGGAGTCCAGAATTGTCAGCTTCAGCGTGTAGAAAATCGCCGAGTCGATCACGAACGTTGTTCCGCCGACGATGGCGAATTTGATCAGTTCGTGGTGGCGCAGCAAATAGGGCTGAATAAACCCGGGCATGCGCTCGATTGCGGCGTCGGCGAAGGGCACAAGTCGTCAGTGTACGGACGGACACAAAATCGACGCAAAATCGTACATAACGATTCGGTGTCACCGCCGGTCAACACGCCGCCCGCGCCGTGACACCATGATGGCCGTGCCGAATACACGCCCACCCGGGGCCGCCCACACGAACCCGCCGTTGGTCGCCATGGTCGGCGGCGGCCAGCTGGCCCGGATGACCCATCAGGCCGCGATCCCCCTCGGGCAGACGCTGCGGGTGCTGGCGACCGCGGCCGACGAGCCGGCCGCGCAGGTCACCCCGGACGTCGTGATCGGTTCGCACACCGAGCTGGAAGACCTGCGCCGGGTCGCCGCCGGCGCACATGTGCTGACGTTCGACCACGAGCATGTGCCGGGCGAGCTGCTGGACAAGCTGGTCGCCGAGGGCGTCAACGTCGCCCCGCCGCCGCAGGCGCTGGTGCACGCGCAGGACAAGCTGGTCATGCGACGGCGTCTGGAGGCCCTCGGCGTTCCCGTGCCCCGCTACGCGGAAATCCGGAGCGTCGACGAACTCGATGGCTTCGCGCAGCGCATCGCCGGCCCCGTGGTCGTCAAAGCGGTCCGCGGCGGCTACGACGGGCGTGGGGTGCGGATGGCACGCGACCCGCTGCACGCCCGAGAGATCGCGGCCGGCTTCCTGGCGGATGACGTACCGGTGATGGCCGAGGAGCAGGTGAGTCTGCACCGCGAATTGTCGGCGCTGGTGGCGCGCTCACCGTTCGGCCAGGGCGCGGCGTGGCCGGTCGTCGAGACGGTGCAACGGGACGGCATCTGCGTGCAGGTGATCGCGCCCGCGCCCGGGCTGGCCGCCGAGTCGGCCGCCGCCGCCCAGCGGCTGGCGTTGCGCCTGGCCGCCGAGCTGGGTGTGGTCGGGGTGCTCGCGGTCGAGCTCTTCGAGACCACCGGCGGGGAGCTGCTCGTCAACGAGCTGGCGATGCGGCCGCACAACTCCGGGCACTGGACCATGGACGGTGCGCGCACCAGTCAGTTCGAACAGCATCTGCGCGCGGTGCTCGACTACCCGCTGGGCGACACCGACGCCATCGCGCCGGTGACGGTGATGGCCAACGTGCTCGGCGCCGCGGAGCGGCCCGCGATGACGATCGACGAGCGGTTGCACCACCTGTTCGCGCGGATGCCCGACGCCCGGGTCCACCTGTACGGCAAGGAGGAACGGCCCGGCCGCAAGGTCGGCCACATCAATTTCCTGGGCAGCGACATGGCTGAGGTGGCCGCGCTGCGGACGCGTGCCGAGTTGGCGGCACACTGGTTGTCGCACGGGCAGTGGACGGACGGATGGGACCCGCATGCCGCGACGATGCAGAGCGAAGCGATGAGGAGAAGCGGCATAAATGGCAATGACTAAAGCGCGCGTGGGCGTGATCATGGGCAGCGACAGCGACTGGTCGGTGATGTCCGACGCCGCGGCGGCCCTGGCCGAGTTCGACGTACCGGCAGAGGTTCGCGTCGTCTCCGCGCACCGCACGCCGCAGGTGATGTTCGACTACGCGCGCGGCGCGGCCGACCGCGGGATCGAGGTGATCATCGCGGGCGCCGGCGGCGCCGCGCACCTGCCCGGGATGGTCGCGTCCGCGACGCCGCTGCCGGTGATCGGGGTGGCGGCGCTGTTGGCGCGGCTGGACGGCCTGGACTCGCTGCTGTCGATCGTGCAGATGCCCGCGGGCGTCCCGGTGGCCACGGTCTCGATCGGCGGCGCGCGCAACGCGGGCCTGCTGGCCGTGCGCATCCTCGGCTCCTCCGACCCGGCGCTGCGGGCCCGCATCGTCGAGTTCCAAGACCAGCTGGCCGAGAGCGTGCGCGCCAAGGATGAGGCGCTACAACAGCTGCACGGTAAAGTTACCGGTGAGTAGCAAGGAGGCTTGAGATGGCTGGTTGGGCCGGAGACCCGTCGTTCGATTTGTTCCAGTTGCCCGAGGAGCACCAGGAGCTGCGGGCGGCGATCCGCGCGCTGGCGGAGAAGGAGATCGCCCCGCACGCCGCCGACGTGGACGAGAATTCGCGCTTCCCGGACGAGGCGCTGGAGGCGCTGAACGCGTCGGGCTTCAACGCGGTCCACGTCCCCGAGGAGTACGGCGGTCAGGGCGCGGATTCCGTCGCGGCGTGCATCGTGATCGAGGAGGTCGCCCGCGTCGACGCTTCGGCGTCGCTGATCCCCGCCGTGAACAAGCTGGGCACCATGGGGCTGATCCTGCGGGGCTCCGACGAGCTGAAGAAGCAGGTGCTGCCGTCCATCGCCGACGGCACCGCGATGGCGTCTTACGCGCTGAGCGAGCGGGAGGCCGGCAGCGACGCGGCCTCGATGCGCACCCGGGCCAAGGCCGACGGCGACGACTGGATTCTCAACGGCGCCAAGTGCTGGATCACCAACGGCGGCAAGTCGAGTTGGTACACCGTCATGGCGGTCACCGACCCGGACAAGGGCGCCAACGGCATCTCCTCGTTCATGGTGCACGCCGATGACGAGGGGTTCACGGTCGGTCCCAAAGAGAAGAAGCTCGGCATCAAGGGCTCGCCGACCACCGAGCTGTACTTCGAGAACTGCCGCATCCCGGGCGACCGGATCATCGGTGAGCCGGGCACCGGTTTCAAGACCGCGCTGGCGACGCTGGACCACACCCGGCCCACCATCGGCGCCCAGGCTGTCGGCATCGCGCAGGGCGCGCTGGACGCCGCCATCGCCTACACCAAGGACCGCAAGCAGTTCGGCCGCCCGGTCAGCGACAACCAGGGTGTGCAGTTCATGCTCGCCGACATGGCCATGAAGCTGGAGTCCGCCCGGCTGATGGTGTACCACGCGGCCGCCCGCGCGGAGCGCGGTGAATCCAACCTGGGCTTCATCTCCGCGGCGTCCAAGTGCTGGGCCTCCGACGTGGCGATGGAGGTGACCACCGACGCGGTGCAGCTCTTCGGCGGCGCCGGCTACACCGTCGACTTCCCGGTCGAGCGGATGATGCGCGACGCCAAGATCACCCAGATCTACGAGGGCACGAATCAGATTCAGCGCGTTGTCATGTCGCGGGCGCTGCTGCGCTGACCGCGACGCTAGGATCTCTCAGGGCTGCCATACGGGGTGGTGGGGCCACACGTAGAGTCGTGCGAATGGGTCTGACCGTGGGGGTCTCAGGATGACCGGGAATTGATGCCCGTGCGTGCACCAGTGACCCCGGCGGCGACTTGGCAGTCATTGTCGTTGCTCTTGGTCGAGGACGACCGCGCCGACGCCGTGCTGGTGGAAGACCTGATCGCCGACGCGGTCGCCGACATCCGGGTGGTGTGGGCACAGTCGATGGCCCACGCCGAGCGCGAGCTCGCCTCGGCCCGCCCCGACTGCGTGCTGCTGGACCTGCACCTGCCCGACGCCAACGGCATCGACGCGCTGGACCGCATCGCCAAGCACGACGCCACGGTCCCCATCGTCGTGCTGACCGGGCTGAACGACGAATACTTCGGCGCTTCGGCGGTCGCCGCCGGCGCCCAGGACTATTTGGTGAAGGGCCGGGTCGAGCCCGAGATGCTGCGGCGCGCGCTGCTGTACGCGATCGAGCGCAAGCGCGCCGAGCTGATCGCAGCCGACCTGCACGCGACCCAGCTGAGGGCACGGGAGAACGCCCTGCTGGAACGCGGCCTGCTGCCCTCCCCGCTGCTGCTGGACAACCCGGGCGTCGACATCGTCGCCCGGTACCGGCCGAGCCGCGAGGACGCGCTGCTGTGTGGGGACTTCTACGACGTGGTCCAGACGCCCGACCGGGTCGTCCACGTCCTGATCGGCGACGTCGCGGGGCACGGTCCACACGAGGCAGCCCTGGGCGCGGCGCTGCGCATCGCCTTCCGCGCGCTCACCTTCGCCGGCGTGCACGGGGTCGAGCTGATGCGGCAGCTCGAGCGGGTGCTGCACTCCGAGCGAACGGGCACAGGCGTTTTCGCGACCGTGCTCAGCCTGGAGATCCCGGCGGACAGCCCGCGCATCACGGTCATCCGCGCCGGCCATCCCGGGATGCTGTTGCAGTACGACGGCAACGTGGAATGGGTGGAGCCGCCGGGCGGTCCCGCGCTGGGCCTGCGCGCCGACGATGACTGGCCGCGGCACGAGATGGAGTTTCCCGCGGGCCATGGCCTGCTGCTGCTGACCGACGGCCTGTTCGAGGGATATTCGGGGCGAGGCATCCAGCGCCTCGGCGAGGACGGTCTGCTGGAGCTGGCCCGGGCGCACGCGAACCGGCCGGGTCCGGAGTTCGTCGACGCGCTCATCGACGGCGCCCAGGAACTCGCCCAGTCGCACGGCGGGCTCACCGACGACATCGCCGTGTTGCGGGTCGAAAGGACCACCACGTGACCCCGAGGTTGCGTCGCCTGCGTCTGTCGCAGCTCACCGTGCGTGGCTGGCAGGCCCTCGTCCTGGTCAGCATGGGCGTGATGGTGCTCGCCGGCGCCGTCGTCGGCGCGCTGTTGCTGGACCGCACCGACGAGATGACGCACGAGCTCCTGGACAACATCCAGCCGGCGCGGGTGGCGGCCTTCCAGTTGCAGGCCGCGCTGCGCGACCAGGAGACGGGCATCCGGGGCTATCTGATCGCCGGGGACCGGCAATTCCTCACGCCGTACTACGACGGGCAGCACGCCGAACGCGCCGCGGTGGAAGAGATCCGGCGCCGCCTGAGCGAACGTCCGGACCTCATCGGCGACCTGGACGCGATCGAGAGCGCCGCGGCCAAGTGGCGGGCCAGCTATGCCGAACCGGCCATCGGCACCGTGCTGCCGAACGGGAAGAACGTCACGAGCAAACCGTCGGCGGAGCGCGGCAAGGCCGAATTCGACCATCTGCGAGGGCTTTTCGACAGCCAGAACGCGAACCTCGCCGCCGCACGGGTGAGTGCAGCGGGCGAACTCCAGCGCGTCGATGCCTGGCGCGACAGGGCGTTCGGCGCCATGGTGTTGCTGTTCTTTGTCACGGCCGGGCTGCTGGGGTTCCTGATCCGGGACACCGTCGCGCGTCCACTCGCCGCGCTGGCCGCGGCGTGCCGGCGGATCACCGAGGGCAACTTCGAGGAGAGCATCGCAGCGCCGAAGCGGCCCAAAGACGTTCGCGGCATGGCGATCGACGTGGAGAACATGCGCAAGCGCATGGTCGACGAGCTCGAGACATCGCGTACCGCCCAGGCGCAGCTGGACGAGCAGGCGGCCGAATTGCGCCGGTCCAACACCGAACTCGAGCAGTTCGCCTACGTCGCGTCGCATGACCTGCAGGAGCCGCTGCGCAAGGTCGCCTCGTTCTGCCAGCTGCTGGAGCGGCGATACGGCGACAAGCTCGACGAGCGCGGCATCGAATACATCGGATTCGCGGTCGACGGGGCCAAACGGATGCAGGCGTTGATCAACGACCTGCTTACCTTTTCGCGCGTCGGCCGGCTTGGCGCCACGGAGACCGACGTGGACCTCGACACGGCGCTGGATTCCGGCCTGGCCAACCTGGCCACCTCGATCGAAGAGTCGGACGCCGAAATCGTGCGCCCCGACGCGCTTCCGCGGATCAAGGGCGACCCCATGTTGCTGACGATGCTGTGGCAGAACCTCATCGGCAACGCGGTGAAGTTCCGGCACAAAGACCGCAGGCCCCGCGTCGTCATCGAGTGCGCGCCGGGCACCGGTATCCATGACGGCGAATGGCTGATCACCGTGTCGGACAACGGCATCGGCATCCCGGCCGAGTTCGCCGACAAGGTCTTCGTCATCTTCCAACGCCTGCACGGTCGCGACGTGTACGCCGGGACCGGCGTCGGTCTCGCGTTGGTCAAGAAGATCGTCGAGCACCATGGCGGCACCATCCGGATCGACCCGACCCGCACCGAAGGGACGCGGTTCGAGTTCACGCTGCCCATGCCCGAGCCCGCCGGCGAAGCAGACTCAGACGCTTTGGAAGGAGCGCATCAATGACATCGGAAGGCAGAGCGATCGACATCCTGCTCGTCGAGGACGACCCGGGGGACGAACTCATCACGCGAGAAGCGTTCGAGCACAACAAACTCAAGAACCGGCTCCATGTGGCGCACGACGGTGAGGAAGGCCTCGACTACCTCTACCAGCGCGGTAAGTTCGAGAATGCGCCGCGGCCCGACCTCATCCTGCTGGACCTGAACCTGCCGAAGTACGACGGCCGCCAGCTGCTGGAGAAGGTCAAGTCCGACCCGGACCTGGCCCGCATCCCGGTCGTGGTGCTCACCACCTCCTCGGCCGAGGAGGACATCCTGCGCAGCTACAAGCTGCACGCCAACGCCTACGTCACCAAGCCGGTCGACCTGGACCAGTTCATGAAGGCGGTCCGGCAGATCGACGAGTTCTTCGTCCAGGTGGTGCGCCTGCCCAGCCTGTAAGGCTATGGCGCGCCGAGAAACTCGTCGTTGTGCTGCCCGGGCGCGGGCGGGGGATCGGTGGCCGCCGCGTCGAAGCTCGCATAGCGCGCCGGCATGCGGACCACCGTGACCGCCTCGTCACCGTCGCCCACCCGCAAGGCGAGCTCGTTCTCCCCGAACAGCGGGGTGTCCACCACCTGCTTCCAGGTGTAGGCCAGGCAGGCCATCAGTCCGCCTTGCTGAAGCAGCTCAACCCATTCGGCCGCGGTCTTGGCGGCCAGCGCAGACTCGAGTTCCTCGGTCAATTCGGGGTAATTCATTGCGCGCGAACGCTGATCGATGAACCGCTCGTCGGTCAGCAGCTCCGGCCGCCCGATGATCTGACACAGCTTCGCCCAATGCTTGGGCACGTACGCGCTGATCACCAGGTACCCGTCGGCGGCTTTGAACGCGTCGGATGGTTGGGTGGCGAAGCCAACTCCCTTGCGCTTCTTGGCTTTCGGTGTGGCGTCGGGTTTGGGCGCCTCGCTGGGCTTGTTCAGATGGATGGTGAGCTGGCCGGCCTGCAAGTTGACGGCGACGTCGTACATGGCGACGCGCACCACGTCCGCAACGCCATGGCGCTCCCGATTGAGCAGCGCGGCCAGCACCGCCTGAGCCAGCACGTGACCGCTGGCGGCGTCGACGAGCTGGAACGGGATGATCTGCGGTTTGCCGCTGGGGGTCGGCATTCCGGTGGTCATGCCCGATTCGGCCGCGACCATCAGGTCGACGCCCGGCCTGCTGCCGTGCGGGCCGTTGCCGCCATAGGCCGAAAGCCGCGCGTAGACGAGCCTGGGGTTGCGGGCGCGCAACTCGTCGGGGCCCAGGCCCATCCGTTCCATCACGCCGGGGCGGAACCCTTCCAGCACGACGTCGGCGGTGTCGACGAGCCGCAGGATCTGTTGTTTGGCTTCGTCGTTGGTGAGGTCGACCGCCACCGATTTCTTGCCCCGGTTGTGCGGGAGGAACAGCGTGGGCAGCGGCGGGCGCCCGGGCAGGACCGCGGTGATCTGCCGGGCCGCCTCACCCAGGGGCGCCTCGACCTTGATCACCTCGGCGCCCAGGTCGGCCAGCACCTGGCCGGCCAACGGCCCGGCGATGTTCTGGGTGAAATCGAGTACCCGGAACCCGTCAAGCGGCTTGGCGGGCGTGCTGTCTGCCATGGGTGGCCTTCCTCAACGGGCCGTGTGCAACTCCGCGATGCAGTAGTAGTTCTCGGCGAACGGCGCACCGGGTTCGGTGCGCTGCAAAGGTAACCCGTTGTCGGCCAACAGCTGATTCAGGGGTGTGCGAACCGCGCGCCAGCCGTGCCGCTCCAGGTACGTCGCCGCGTCGTTGCGCTCGCCAGGGAAGCCGAGGTCGCCGAGCGCGATGTCCAGGCCGTTGTCGCGCCACTTCTGGCTCGCGGCGTTCAGCGCGTCCCCGTTGGTGCCGGAGTTGATGAAGACCTCGGCCACCAGCCGGCTGCCGTCGGCGCTGAGTGCGGTGATGTCGTCGAGCAGCCGGTCCTGCGCCTCGGGCGGCAGGAAGCCGAGCAGGCCCTCGGCGGCCCAGGCTGCGGGCAGGGCGGGGTTGAATCCGGTGTCGCGCAGGGCCGACGGCCAGTCGTGGCGCAGGTCGACCGGGACGGCGCGGACTTCGGCCGCGGGCTCGGCGCCGAGCTCGGCGATGGTGGCCGTCTTGAATTCGATGACTTGCGGCTGGTCGATCTCGAACACCGTGGTGCCCGCCGCCCACGGGAGCCGGTAGGCGCGCGCGTCCAGGCCGGACGCCAGGATCACCACCTGGCGGAGGCCGGCCGCGCCCGCCTCGGCGAAGAACGCGTCGATGTAGCGCGTGCGGGCGGCCAGCATGTCGGTCATGCGCTGCATGCCCCACGGGGCGCCGGGCTCGTCGACGTCGGCCGAGCTCAATTCGCCCGCGGCCCACCGCGTCATGAACTCCACGCCGACCGCGCGCACCAGCGGCTCGGCGAACGGGTCGTCGATCAACCCGTCGCGGGTGGCCCGGGCCCGCCCGGCCGCCACCATGGTGGCGGTGGCTCCCACGCTCGTGGCCAGGTCCCAGCTGTCGTTGTCGGTGCGCGTCATCGGCAATGCCCTTTCCGTCTAGTCGTTAACCAGAGTAACGATGGTGACCAAAGACCCCGGTCCGTAGTGGCGTTGCGCCCTTATCCCGGGCCGGGTCGCGCGACAGCATCGATGTGTGAAACTTCTCCGGCGCGCGGGTTTGGAAGCTCGGTCGCTGTTTCTCTATGCCCGGTCGGGCGGATTGGGGTGGCTACCGCCCGGGCGGATCCTGCCCGTGGTGCGCGCGCTCGACCGCTACGGACTGCTGGGGGCGGCGCCGACCATCGCCGCCGGGCGAGACCGTGCCGGGTTGGCGCTGATCGACGAGCGCGGGCCCGTGACGTTCGGTGAGCTGGACGAGCGGACCAACGCGTTGGCCAACGAGTGGCGGCGGCGCGGGCTCGGCCCGGGCGCCGGCGTGGCCATCCTGGCCGGCAACCACCGGGGCTTCCTGGAGGCCGTCTTCGCCGCCGGAAAGTGCGGCGCGACCGTCCTGCTGCTCAACACCGGCTTCGGGCCGACCCAGTTCGCCGAGACGCTGGCCCGCGAGGGCGCCGACCTCCTGGTGTACGACGAGGAATACAGCGCCGTGGTCGGGGACGTGCGGCCGAGGTTGGGCCGGATCCGGGCCTGGACGGATGCGCCCGCTCCCGACACCCTGGACGCGCTGATCGAGCGCGGCGACCCCGGCCCGCCGCCCCCGTCGGGCGGGCGGCCCAAGATCGTCATCGCGACCAGCGGGACGACGGGAACCCCCAAGGGCGCCGCGCGTTCCGAGCCCCACTCGCTGATACCGGTCGGCGGTCTGCTCGGCAAGGTCCCGTTCCGCGGTCGGGAAGTCACGGAATGCTGTGTGCCGCTGCTTCATTCGATGGGGTTCAGCCACGCGATGTACGCGATGGTGCTGGGTTCGACGCTGGTGCTGCGCCGCGAATTCGACGCCCGGCAGGCGCTGGCCAGCGTGGCCGCGCACCGGGCCAGCGCGATGATCGTCGTGCCGATCATGTTGCGGCGCATCCTCGATCTCGGGCCGGCCGTCATGGCCGAGCACGACCTGTCGTCGCTGCGCATCGTGTTCGTCGGCGGTTCCCAGCTCGGCGCGGCGCTGGCCACCCGGGCGCTCGACGCGCTGGGCCCGGTGGTCTACAACATGTACGGGTCCACCGAGGTCGCCTACGCCACCATCGCCACGCCCGCCGATCTGACCGCCGCGCCGGGCTGCGTGGGTGGGGTGGTCCCCGGCTCGGTCGTCAAGATCTTCGGCGACGACGGCCGCGAGGTACCGCCGGGCACGCCGGGGCGGATTTTCGTCGGCAACGTGCTGACCTTCCAGGGTTACACCGATGGCGCGACCAAGGAGTCGATCGAGGGCCTGATGTCCACCGGCGACATCGGCCATTTCGATGCCGGCGGCAGGCTCTTCATCGACGGGCGAGACGACGAGATGATCGTCTCCGGCGGGGAGAACGTGTACCCCGGCGAGGTCGAAGAGGCGCTCGCGCAGCATCCCGGCATCCTCGACGCCGCCGTGGTCGGCGTCGACGACGAGGAGTTCGGGCAGCGGTTGCGCGCCTACATCGTGGTCCGGCCCGGTGCGGCGCTGACCGAACACGACGTCCGGGAATACGTGCGGAACCGGTTGGCGCGCTTCAAGATTCCCCGCGACGTGCTGTTCGTCGACGAACTGCCCCGCAATGCCGGCGGCAAGGTGCTCAAGCGGGTGCTGACCAGCGGCTGAGTCAGTCCAGCCGGTAGCGGATCAGCCGGGAGCTGTTGGCCACCACCGCGACCGACGACGCGTTGTGCAGGATCGCGGCCAGCACGGGGGACAGCGCGCCGCCCGCGCCGATGATCAGCCCGGCGGCGTTGACGGCGATGGACATGCCGTAGTTCTCCCGGATCACGTCGACCGCGCGGGCGCCCAGGTCGCGCACGTCGAGCAGCCGGTGCAGGTCGTCGTTGGCCAGCGCCACGTCGGCGGTCTCGACCGCGACGTCGGTTCCGGCCAGGCCCATCGCGATCCCGATGTCGGCGGCCGCCAGCGCCGGGGCGTCGTTGATGCCGTCGCCGACCATGCCGACCACGTAGCCGGCGTCCTGCAGCCCGCGCACCACCTCGAGCTTGTCCTCCGGCATCACCTCGGCGCGCCACTCGTCGATGCCCAGCTCCTCGGCTACCACCTGGGCGATGTCCGGGTGATCGCCGGTGAGCATGACGATGCGGCGGATGCCGTTGTCCCGCAATTGCTTCAGTACCTCGACCGCCTCGGTCCGCACCTCGTCGCGCAGGCTGATCAGCCCCACCAGCTTGCCGTCGACCGCGAGCAACAGCGGGGTTTCGGCCTGGCGGCGCAGCCTGTCCACCCACTCCGACGCCTTCTTCGAGACCCGCACCTTCTCGGCACGCAGCAGCCCGGGGCTGCCGAGCAGCAGGGTGCGGCCGTCGGCCCAGGTGCGCATGCCCAGGCCCACCAGCACCTCGCACTCCTCGTGCGGCGGGATGGTGATGTGGCGTTCCTCGGTGGAGCGGATCACCGCCTCGGCCAGCGGATGGCGGGAGTGGATCTCCGAGCTGGCCGCGTACGCCAGCACCTGCTCGGGTTCCCAATCCTTATGCAGCGCAATGATATTGGTGACAACGGGACGGCCGACGGTCAACGTTCCGGTCTTGTCGAACACGATCGCGTCCACCCGGCCGGCCTGTTCGAGGTGGGAGCCGCCCTTGATCAGGATGCCGCGGCGCGCGCCGTTGCCGATCGCGGCGCTGATCGCGGTCGGGGTGGACAGACCCACCGCGCAGGGGCACGCGATCAACAGCATGGTCATCGCGCGGCGGACGTCGCCGGTGACCGCCAGAGTGAGGGCCGACACGATGAACGACGTCGGAACAAAACGGCGGGAGAAGTTTTCGCCGACGGTCTGGATGGGCGCCCGGTCGTGCTGGGCCTCCTCGACCCGGGTGATGATGCGCCCGATCGCGGTCTGATTGCCGACGGCCTGCGCGCGGACCACCAGGCGCCCGCGCACCACGACCGATCCGGCGTGCACGTGCGCGCCGACCATGACGGAGACGGGCAGGTTCTCCCCGGTGATCGCGGACTGATTGACGATCGCCTCGCCGTCGACCACCTCGCCGTCCACCGGTATCGCGACGTGATCGTGGATGATCACCTCGTCGCCGATCTGGACGCTGTCGATCGGGACCTGAACCTCGGCCCCGTCGGTCAGCCGGATCCACGCCGTGTCCTGGCTGCCGCGCAGCAGTTCGGAAATGGCCCGACGGGTCCGGCGCAGGGTGAGGTCCTGCAGGTACTCACCGATGTTGAGCAGCCACAGCACCGTCAGCGCCACCACGTTCTCGCGCAGCACCAGGCTCGCCACCGTCGCCGCCGACACCAGGGCGTCGGTGCCGGCCCGGCCGGAGCGCAACGAGCGCAGCGCGCCGCGCAGGAACGGGTAGCCGGTGAAGATGGTGACGCCGGTGGCCAGCACCCGGCCGTTCGGGCCGAGCAGTGGCGGCCGGGCGAACACGTAGCGGCGCACGCCGAGCAGCGCCAGCGCGGCACCGCCGACGACCATCCGCAACACGTCGGTGTTGCGGATCTCCTCCGAATGCGGCGCGCGCGCCGGGATCAGCTCGGCGGCGACGTGAGCGGCGGAGCCGATCGCGGCCAGCACCGCGCCGCGGTCACAGCGCCGCGGCGAATACCAGACGACGACGCACCCGGTGCGCGGGTAGGCGTGCACCACGCGCACGCCGTCCTCGCTGGCGACGGCCTCCTCGACCGCCACCGCGCGCCGCGAGTCGCACCGCAGCCAGCCGACGGAAACCCGCATGCGCCCGGCGGCGTCCGAAACAACCTGCAGCGCAGGGTCTTTCGATCGGACCGGGTCCAGGGCGGTGGCGAGTGCCATCTGCGCGGGGATCAGTGGTCGTGCTGGTGGACGTCGGCGACGGCCGGCGTGGGCGCTTCCTCGCCGATGCGTTCGCGGGCCTCGGCCATGACGTCGGCGATCTTCAACCGGGCGGACTCGGCGGCTTCCTCGGCCTTGCGCGTCCCACGCAGCCCCAGCTCGGCCGCCGACACCGCGGTCTCGTGCAGCGGCGCCTTGGCCACGGCCTTGCGCACCACCTCGTAGGCCGTCACGCCGACCAGGCCGGTGACCACCGTCGATGCTGCCTTCGCCAAGAGCGCGTACCCCGCCATTACCCGGACCTCCCTGTCGTCGCGGCGTCAGCTGATGCTCGCTCGACGTTAACATTGAAATATTGCGATATCAATATGTATTCGCCGGGCCTACAGCTCGCGGTTCACCTTTTCGGTCTCGATCCTGCGCGCAAGCGCCGACGGGTCGGGGTTGGCCACCTGCACCAGCGACCCGCCGACGGCCAGGATCGCCAGCAGGCCGTCCACCAGCTCGCCGGGTTCCGACCACGCGGCGGTGGACAGCACCCGGTCACCGGCCGTCAATCCCCTTGCGGCGGCAGCGCTTTGGCAGTCGGCGAGAACCTCGTCGACGGATCGGCCCGCGAGGGCCGGACCGGGATGGGGTTCGGCGACGATCTGGTCGCCGTGCACCCGCACGGCGGTCGCGTAGTCGGTGACGCCGATCGGCAGGTCGGGTGCGGGGCGGCCGAACGGGTCCAGCGACAGCACCGCCACCTCGCCGGCCCCGGTCTCGTCCGCCTCGGCCAGCCGTTCGGCGGTGCACATGGCGATGTCCGCCTCACCTGCCAGCACGGCCTCGGCGCCGATCCACCACACCCCGAACAGCACGGCCGCGGTCTGCCAGTGCGCCGGGAGCAGGATCGCAACCCGGCTGCCCGGCCCGGCGCCGAGCTCGTCGCGTAACAGGTTGCCGGTCTTGGCCGCCCAGTTGGCCAGCGTCGCCGCCGAGAGCTCGATGCGCTCGCCGGCCGCGTCGTCGTAGTAGGTGATGCGCGGGCCGACCGGGTCGGCCCGCAGCATCGGGTCCAGGATGGCGCCGGCGAGCGTGCTCAGTTGATGCACTCGGGCTTGTCGGAACCGGCCGTCAGGATCGGCGAGGGCGCCGGGACGTTCGGGTCGGCCGCCACCGCACCGACGTTGGACACCCGGGCGGGCATCACCGACCCGGTGCCCGAAAGTCCGGAGCCGGGGCCGCTGTAGTCGTTGCCCAGCACCACCCGCACCGTGCCCGCCGCGACGGATGGGTCGGCGACCACCGGCAGCCCGCCGAGCTCCTTGGCCACCTCCTGGGCGCCCAGGTCGTCGCTCTTGGCGGCCCGCACCTGGCTGCCCTTGACGTGGCCGCCGTCGTTGTTGCCGACCGTGCCGGCGCCAAAGCCCTTGGCGGTCAACACCTGGGAGACCGCCGATGCCAGGCCATTGATGTCGGTGTCGTTGACCACGCTGGCGATGGTCTTCGCCGGGGTGTAGGCGAGCTCCTCGGTCTTGCCCTGCTCTTGGTCGTGCAGCAGCCCGTTGACCCAGTCCTGAACCTGGTGCGGGTCCACCCGCACCACGCTCTGCATGCCGTCGTCACTCCAGCCGGCCCCGTCCAGCACCGGGATGGTGGCGAACGCGACGTTGCCGCCGGCGAGCTTCTGCATCTGCTGGACGAAATCCATGACGTCCCAACCCTGCGAGATCACCACCGAGCGTTGCACCGCGGCCTCGAGGCGTCGCACGGTGGCTGGGCTGGACAGCGTCTTGCCGGAGATCACCCGGTGCGCCAGTGAGGCCATCACCACCTGCTGGCGCACCACCCGGTCCAGGTCGCCGCGGGGCAACTCGTGGCGCTGACGGACGAAGCTGAGCGCCTCCGGCCCGTCCAGCCGTTGCGGGCCGGCGGGGAAGTCGGCGCCCGAAAGCGGTTCGAACACCGGCTCTTTGAGGCACACGTCCACGCCGCCGAGCGCGTCGGTGATCAACGAGAAGCCGAGCAGCCCGATCTCGGCGTAGTGGTCGACGGTGACGCCGGTGAGGTCGGCGACGGTCTTGATCAGGGCCTCGCGCCCGGCCTCGGTGCCCTGCGCCGCGGCGTCCTCGGCGGAGTCGCCGGCCTTCACCAGGCTGGTGCGCTTGGCCTCGCGGGTCTGGCCGTAGACGCCGTTGATCTTCGTCTTGCCCAGGCCGGGGGCCGCGACGTAGGAGTCGCGCGGGATCGAGATGGCGGTCGCCGACTTCCCGTTGTTGGGGATCCGGATCAGGATGATCGTGTCGGTGTTGGTCGCTTCCTCGTCGCCGGCCCGCAGGGTGGCCAGCTCCTCTTGGGACAGCGGGTTGCCGTGCGCGTCCGTGCGGCTGTCGAGCCCCACCAGCAGGATGTCGATCGCGCCGTCGTCGCCGCCCTTGCCGAGCGAGGGTGCGGACATGTGGAAGATGCCGTCCTCGAAGGACCGGACGTTGCTCCACGCGAGCCCGGTGCCGAGGACCACCACGAGGGTGAGCGCAGTGGCAATCACACGAACCACACGTTGCACAGGCATCCCACTAGGTTACTTGCGGCACACGCGCTTCGCGGGTAGCGAACCCCCGCGCGCCCCGGGCGTTCGCCCGGGCTTTCCCGGGCATGCCAGACTCAAACCATGTCGAGCAGGATCGTGATCGCCGGTGCCGGGGGGCAGCTGGGCAGCTATTTGCGCTCGCTGGCGGCCAGTCAGGGCCGCGACGTGCTGGCGCTGACGTCGTCAGAGTGGGACATCACCGACCCCGCCGCCGCCGAGCGGATCATCGAGCGCGGCGACGTGGTGATCAATTGCGCGGCATACACCGACGTGGACGGCGCCGAGAGCGACGAGGCCGGCGCCTACGCCGTCAACGCCACCGGCCCCGAGAACATCGCCCGGGCCTGCGCGCGGGCCGGCGCCCGGTTCATCCACGTCTCCACCGACTACGTCTTCAACGGAGACTTCGGCGGCGCCGACCCGCGGCCCTACGAGCCCAGCGATCAAACCGCCCCGGCGGGGGTGTACGGGCGCAGCAAGCATGCCGGGGAAGAGGCCGTCCTGGCGGCGATGCCGGATGCCGTCATCGTCCGCACCGCCTGGGTCTACACCGGCGGCGACGGGAAGGACTTCGTCGCCGTCATGCGCCGGCTGGCCGCGGGGGACGGGCCGGTGAAAGTCGTCGACGACCAGGTCGGATCGCCGACGTATGTGGGCGACCTGGCCGAGGCGCTGCTGCAGATCGCCGACGACCACGTGCCCGGGCCGATCCTGCACGCCGCCAACGAGGGCGCGGTGTCCCGCTTCGAGCAGACCCGCGCGATCTTCTCCGAGTGTGGCGCCGACCCCGAGCGTGTGCACCCGGTCAGCACCGCGGAGTTTCCCCGCCCCGCGCCGCGCCCGACCTACTCCGCGCTGTCGGGCCGCGAGTCCGCCGCGGCGGGCCTGCGGCCGTTAAGGCCCTGGCGCGCTGCGCTTGTCGCGGCGCTCGCCGCCGATCTACCGTTACCCTCAACGCGTGACTGACGTCCTGCCGGTCGTGACGGTGACCTACTCGCCGGGCCCACACCTCGAGCGCTTCCTGGCCTCGCTGTCGCTGGCCACCGAGCGGCCCGTGTGCGTGTTGATGGCCGACAACGGCTCCACCGACGGCACCCCGCAGGCCGCCGTCGAGCGCTACCCGAACGTGCGGCTCTTCCACACCGGCGCCAACCTCGGGTACGGCACCGCGATCAATCGCGCGGTCGCCCAGCTCGCCGAGACGCCGGACATCGACGACGACTGGGTGATCGTGGCCAACCCCGACGTGCAGTGGGGCCCGGGCAGCATCGACGCCCTGCTGGACGCCGCCACCCGCTGGCCGCGCGCCGGCGCCCTGGGCCCGCTCATCCGCGACCCCGACGGCTCGGTGTACCCGTCGGCGCGCCACCTGCCCAGCCTCATCCGCGGCGGCATGCACGCGGTCGTCGGCCCGATCTGGAAGCGCAATCCCTGGACGGCGGCCTACCGCCAGGAGCGGCTGGAGCCCACCGAACGCGCCGTGGGCTGGCTGTCGGGGTCGTGCCTGCTGGTCCGCCGGTCCGCCTTTGGCCAAGTCGGCGGGTTCGACGAGCGCTACTTCATGTATATGGAAGACGTCGACCTCGGGGACCGGCTCGGCCGGGCCGGCTGGCTCAACGTGTACGTGCCGTCGGCCGAGGTGCTGCACCACAAGGGCCACTCCACCGGCGACGACCCGGCGAGCCACCTGGCGGCGCATCACAAGAGCACCTATCTGTTTCTGGCCGACCGGCATTCGGGGTGGCGGCGCGCGCCGCTGCGCTGGACGCTGCGGGCGTCGCTGGCGCTACGGTCCCGCCTGATGGTGCGTGGCGCGCTGCGCAGTCGGAGCCGGAAACTGGCGGAAGGGCGGCGCTGAGATGGCTAACCCGCAAGTCGATGCCGTAATTCTGGTCGGCGGCAAGGGCACCCGGCTGCGGCCGCTGACGCTGTCGGCGCCCAAGCCCATGCTGCCCACCGCCGGTCTGCCGTTTTTGACCCACCTGCTCTCGCGGATCGCCGCGGCGGGCATCGAGCACGTCATCCTGAGCACGTCGTATCAGGCCGCGGTGTTCGAGGCGGAGTTCGGCGACGGGTCCAAGCTCGGCCTGCAGATCGACTACGTCACCGAGGAGCGGCCGTTGGGGACCGGCGGCGGCATCGCCAACGTGGCAGGCCACCTGCGTCACGACACCGTGATGGTGTTCAACGGCGACGTGCTCTCGGGTTCCGACCTCAATCAGATGATCGACTTCCACCGGGCCCAGCAGGCCGACGTCACCCTGCACCTGGTGCGGGTGGGCGACCCGCGGGCCTTCGGCTGCGTCACGACCGACGAGAGCGGCAGGGTCACCGCGTTCGTCGAGAAGACGCAGGACCCGCCCACCGATCAGATCAACGCCGGCTGCTACGTCTTCGAGCGCGGCATCATCGACCGCATCCCGCGGGGGCGCGAGGTGTCGGTCGAACGCGAGGTGTTTCCCGCCCTGCTCTCCGACCCGGACGTCAAGGTGTGCGGCTACGTCGACGCGACCTACTGGCGGGACATGGGCACACCGGAAGACTTCGTGCGCGGATCGGCGGACCTGGTGCGAGGGATCGCGCCGTCGCCGGCGCTGCACGGCCACCGCGGCGAGCAGCTGGTGCACGACGGCGCGGCGGTGTCGCCGGGCGCGGTGCTGGTCGGCGGCACCGTCGTCGGGCGGGGTGCCGAGATCGGTCCCGGCGTCCGGCTGGACGGTGCCGTGATCTTCGACGGCGTCAAGGTCGAGGCCGGCAGCGTGATCGAGCGGTCCATCATCGGCTTCGGCGCGCGCATCGGCCCGCGGGCGCTGATCCGCGACGGCGTGATCGGCGACGGCGCCGACATCGGCGCGCGCTGCGAGTTGCTGCGCGGCGCCCGGGTTTGGCCCGGCGTCTCGATCCCCGACGGCGGGATCCGCTACTCCTCCGACGTCTGAGCGCATTGCCCCTCCCGCGCCGAGTGTGAAGCTAGCTTCACGTTCGGCGGGTGGCGCGCCCCACCAGATAGGCCAACGCGTGATCGGTGCCCTCGGGTAGACCGTCGGCCGGCCACCACCGCAGGTCCTCCGACTCGTCGCTGATCGCGATCTGCGCGCCGGCCGGCGCGTGCGCGACGAACTGCAGATCCAGGTGCCGGGTGGGCACACCCAACGAACAGGTGAGCGCGTGAACGTGGATCGCGGCCAGCCGCGGCTCGATGCGCAAACCGTCGACGCCGGATTCCTCGGTGGCCTCGCGCAGCGCGGCGGCGACGATGTCGCCGTCGTCCTCATCGCAGTGGCCGCCCAGCTGCACCCACCGGCCGACGCGGGGATGCAGCGTCAGCAGCACCCGGCCGCCGGTGTCGTCGAGCACAAGAGCCGAGGCGGTGACATGACCCGGCACGCACTCGCGGCGACACGCGTCGGGGCGGGCGTACACGAAGGCCAGGACCGCTTGCCGCAACGCGTCCTGCGCCGCGTCGGGCGCCTCCCACCCGGACAGCAGCGAGATCGCCGACTCCCGGACGCTCACCGGGAACCCCGCCGTTTCCGGCGGTCCCGCAGCGCGACCCAGGCCGCGCGGCAGTGCCGCACCACGTCGGGCGGCAATTTCAGCCCGTCGATCAGGGCGTGGCGGTCGACGAGGTCGAGCGCCTTTTCGATCTCGTTGGCCTTCAACAGCAGGTCGACGTCGCAGGCGAGCTCGGGGCCGGCGAGCGCCGGCGGGGGAATGGGCAGCTGCTCGGCTTCGCGCGGTTCCAGCTCCAAGATCCCGCCGCCGTAACTGCGGCCGATGATCTCGGCGAAGGCGAACGTCACGCTGTTGTGGAACACCGCGGCCAGCCCGGTCGGGTCGACACCGGCGGTGAGCCGGACCCGGTGCACCGTGTCGGTGCTCGTCGCCGCGGCGGCGTTGACGGTCAGCCGCGGCGCCCGGTGGATCTGGCGCAGCATGAACAGGTCCGGGATCCACAGCGACGGCGTGCTCCACCACGGCTTGCGGATCGAGCACTTGAAGCCGCGGTCCACGCCGGCGGCCGCACCGGCATCGATGTGCGCCAGCAGGGCGGGGTCGACGGCGTCGCGCCGCGCGTCGAGTAGCCAGCCCCGGCGCCCGGCGGCGAGATCGCTTGCCCGGCAGACGTTGTCGTAGACCAGTCCGCACAACTGTGCGCTGCGCGAGACGAGCGGGACGCAGTGGGGCAGCAGCCCGAGCTCGCGGGCCTGCGCGTCGGTGAACGTGAAGAAGCTGTTGCGGCCCGTCACGATCCCCACGTCCACGGCGGCGACCGACCCGAGCCGCGTCAGCGTCGTCGACTCCTTGAGCGTGCGCAGCAGCCGGATCGCGGCCGGGTCCAGGAAGTACTGGGTCCACTTCTCGTTCTCGTGCAACAGCGCGGGCGCCCATTCGGCGTCCAGATCCGCGTGCGCGAGGGCATCGGCGTCGGTGAGGTGGACCGTGCGGATCCGGGCGGGCCCGGCGCCGGCAACCCCACAGAACAACACCACCTCCTGCAGGATGCCGTCGAACACCAATCGCTCGAACGTCACCAGCGTGATGTCACTGAACCGGCTCAACAGGAACTCGCGCAGCTGTCCGGCGTAGGTGACCTGGAGTAACTCGGCGGGCAGCACCAGGCCCACCCGGCCGCCGTCGCGCACCAAGACCGAGCTCGCCACCACGAAGGGGACCCAGGCGTTGGTGAGCCGGCTGGGCCGCAATCCCTCGCGCCGCATCAGCTCCAGCGCGGGCTCGCGCTGCTCGGCCGCCCAGTTGCCGAACCGGATGTAGGGCGGATTCCCCGCGACCCCGTCCCAACCGCCGGGCCGGGTGGTGGCGAGCCAGGCGAACAGGTTCGCGGCGTCGACGGGCGCGAATTCCCGCGCCTTGGCCGCCTCTTCGGCGACCAGCTCGACGCCGCGGACCCGCCCGCCGAGGGCGGCCAGCTCACGCAGGATCGCACCGTCGCCGCAGGAGGGTTCGACGATGCGCGGTCCGGCGCCGCGCACCCAGCGGGCCAGGAACCGGGCGACGGGCGCCGGTGTGTAGTAGCCGCCGCGGACCTTGTCGGCGGATGCCGCCGCCTTGCCCGCGAACGTTTTCATGGGGCCAGTATCACTTGCGGATCAACAAATCCCCGGCGTCCGCCGGGTCGCGCGGCCCGGCGGGTTCCTCGGGGTAGCCGATCGCGATGGCGCCCAACGGCTCCCAATCGGCCGGCAGGTCGAGCTCGGCGCGCACCAGGTCGGCGGCGAAGATCGTGGAGCCGATCCAGCAGCTGCCCACTCCCCGCACGGCCAACGCGACCAACAGCGCCTGCACGGCCGCCCCGACGGCGACGGTGAACATCGTGTGCTCGGCGTCGGTGCGGGCGGCGTCGGGATACGTGTGCGCGCCGTCGGGAACCAGCATCGGGACGACGACCTCGGGTGCGTCGTAGAGGATCTGGCCGCGCGCCACCCGCCGCTCTACCGAGTCGGCGGGCCGGCCGTCACCGGCGAGGTCCGACCGCCACTTGTCCTTCATGCGGTCCAGCAGCCGCGTCCGAACGTCGCGGGTCTGCAGCCAGACGAACCGGACCGGCCGGGTGTGGTGCGGGGCCGGCGCCGTGAGCGCCTCGGCCACGGCGGCCTCGATCAGCTCGGCGGCGACCGGCTCGGCGCTGAACCGGCGCACCGACCGGCGCAACAGCTGCGCCTGCCGGCGCCCCATGTCGAGCGCCTCGGCGGTGCCCAGCCAGAACAGGTCTTCCTCGCCGGGCCGCAACAGTTGCCGGGCCGTCGACCCGTCGTCGGCCACGAGATTCTTTGGCAGGCCGCGCACCACGGCCACCGGCATGGCGGTCAATTTGCCCTTCACCAGATCCGCTGCCGCCGCCACCTCGTCGGCGACCGCAATCTCGGTGACGATCAGCTCGTTGCCGTGCCGGTCGACTGTCCCCGAATAGCCGTGCAGTACAGCCAGACCGGCCGACCCCACCGCCGCATCGATCTGGCCGTTGCGCCACGCGCGGCCCATCGTGTCGGTGATGACCACGGCCACGTCGACGCCGAGCCGGTCGGCCAGCCCAGCGCGCAGCGCCGCGGCGCTGCCGTCCGGGTCGACCGGCAGCAGCGCCAGTTCGTCGCGGCCCACGTTGGATCCGTCCACACCCGCGGCCGCCTGAATCAGGCCGATGCGGTTCTCGGTGATCAGGGTGCGGCCCTTGCGCGCCAGCACCCGCACCGCCTCGGCATCGACCAGCTTGCGCCGGAGTCGGTCGCGCTCCTCGGGATCCTGCGGGGCCGGCACCAGCCGGCCCTCGCACTTGGACACCACCTTGCTCGTCACCACCACGACGTCGCCGTCGCGGAGCCAGGGCGCGGCCGCGGCCAGGGCGGCGCTCAGGTCGTCGCCGGGACGGAATTCGGGCAGCCCTGCGACGGGCAGGATCTCGATCGTGGCCCCGGTGCCGTGTTCGGTCACGGGGCCACTCCCGCGAGCTCGAGCCCGGCGCGCACCATCTCGGCCGTCGCCTTCGGGTCGGTCATCAACAGCGGCACGGCCGTCACCGCCACCCCTTCGATGTCAGCGTGGTCGCCCTCGTGCACCAGCCAGCAGTCCAGGATCCCGGTGCCGCGGCGCGCCCCGTAGTGCCGGCCGACCGCCTCCGCGGTGGACTCCACGCCGATCACCGACAGGCACGCATCGGCCATGCCGCGCAATGGTTTTCCGCCGATGATGGGCGAGTAGCCGACGACCGGGGCGGTCGCCGAGCGCAGCGCCGCCCGGATGCCGGGGACGGCCAGGATGGCGCCGACGCTCACCACCGGGTTGGAGGGTGCCAGCAGGATGACGTCGGCGTCGGCGATGGCCGCGACAGCATCACTTGTGGCGGTGGCCTTTTCGGCGCCGACGAACGCGAAGCTGTGCGTGGGCACGTCGGCGCGGTAGTGCACCCACCACTCCTGGAAGTGGATCGCCCGCCGGGTGCCGTCGTCCGGATCGGTGATCACCACGTGCGTCTCGCAGCGGTCGTCGCTCGCGGGCAGCAGCCGGGCGCCGGGTTGCCAGCGATCGCACAGCGCCGTGGTGATCTGCGAGAGGGGGTAGCCGGCGTTGAGCATTTGGGTGCGCACCAGGTGGGTGGCGATATCCCGGTCGCCGAGCCCGAACCAATCCGGCTGCACGCCGTAGCGCGCCAATTCCTCTTTGGCGTGCCAGGTTTCGTCGCGGTGACCCCACCCTCGCTCCGGGTCTACCCCTCCACCTAAGGTGTACATGCAGGTGTCCAAATCCGGGCAGACCCGCAGTCCATGAATCCAGGCGTCGTCGCCGATGTTGACGATTGCATTAAGTTCGTGGTTGCCGGCTCCCGCGTCTGGGTGCTGTTGCGTTTCGAACTGTCCCAGCCCGAGCAACTGTTGAATCCCCAGCAGGAAGCGGGCGCCGCCAACCCCACCGACCAGAACGGTGACCTTCACGTGGACGACAGTACTGCCCGGCGACTGTGCGGTGGCGGGGCCGTTACGCGGCCCTTAAGCGTAGTCGCGCGCGGTGTGATCGACACGCCGAATGCGCAAAACAACGGAAACGCCGTAATTCGGTCACGAGATGGTATGGAAATGCGCCGTAATGCTTGACCCGGCAGATTAACCCGTGTCTAATCACAACAGTGTCATTTCCCGGTTGGCCGGCCGGTTCCGGTGTCGCAGACCGAGATTCGATCACTTGTTCGAATTGTCTGTACACATCAGAAAAGTGGGAACCACTCACTCTCCCAATCAAAATGAGGAGGCGGACGACCGTATGTCTTACGAACATCTTCGAGGAGTCATGGCGAGCACGCCGCACACCCCTATCGTCTCAGCGCCGGTCCGACCCGTTCGGCCGCACCTGACCGTGGTTCCTGATGCGCCAGTCGCATTCGAGCCCGAGCCGATGCCGGCGCCTGTTGCGGACCAGTGGCAGGACCGGGCGCTTTGCGCCCAAACGGATCCCGAGGCTTTCTTCCCGGAGAAGGGCGGTTCCACCCGGGAGGCGAAGAAGATCTGCCTGGGGTGCGAGGTACGCCACGAGTGCCTGGAGTACGCCCTGGAGCATGACGAGCGCTTCGGCATTTGGGGCGGTCTCTCCGAGCGCGAGCGCCGCCGCCTCAAGCGCGGCATTATCTAACGCCGCGCCAGCGTCATTCGTCGTCGATCGTCGGGTCGATGACCGACGGCTCTACATCAAGGTAGATGGCCACCTGGGCCACCAAGATTTCGTGCAGTAAATCACCGAGCTCGACGGTGTCTTTGGCCCGTCGCTCGATCGGCTTGCGAAACAAGACAATTCGCGCCCGCGTGGCGTTGCCGCGGACGTCGACACCGGCCGGGATCAGTCGTGCCAGCGGGATCGGCCCGTCGGCGATCACCTCCGGCGGCCACTGCACGCTGTCGGGATCCTTGGCGGCGATGCGCGGAATCTCGTCGACCGCTACGTCGAGGTCGGCCAGGCGGGCCTGCCAATGCCGCTCGATGGGTTCGTAGGCCTCCAGCACCGCCATGTCGAATCGCTCGGCCCGGCTGCGCCAGCCGGGCACCGTCGGCGGCAGCAGTGGGCCGCGCACATCGCGGCCCCGCCGGGAGGACCGATGGGAAGCGAATCGGCCCTGGGACCGATCCCTCCGCGGGGAGCTGCGCGAATCGCCCACGCGCCGATGGTAACGGTTGCACATCGGGGGTCGGCCGGTTGCGCGTGTCCGGCGCTTCGACGGCGTTTCCGCACGATAGCCTTTCGCTCGTGAACGTTCCCCGTCGCTGTTGCCGGCCCGGGTGCCCGCACTACGCCGTGGCGACCCTGACGTTCGTCTACTCGGACTCGACGGCAGTCGTCGGCCCGTTGGCGACCGCGCGGGAACCGCATTCCTGGGACCTGTGTGTCGGACATGCCGGCCGGATCACCGCGCCCCGCGGGTGGGATCTGGTGCGCCACGCCGGACCCCTCCTTGCCGAGCCCGCCCACCCTGACGAGGACGACCTGGTCGCCCTGGCCGACGCGGTGCGCGAAGGTGGCGATCGCGTCGTGCCGTACGCCCCGGTGAACGGCTTCGCCGACCCGCACATCCATCACGGCGGGTCGCAGGCCACCGCGCCCAGCAGCAGTGTGCTCGCGCCGCCCGAGCATCGATCCGGCCGGCGCCGCGGGCATCTGCGGGTGCTGCCCGATCCCAGTGACTAGCCGTTCCGGCGTCGCGCGCATTCCCCGCACACCGCTGCGGTCGGTGTTTCCCGGGGGCCGATAGGCTGACGGCCAACAGGCGAAGGAACGAAGCATTTTCATGGCGTCAGGAGGCCCCGGCATGTCTCGGCTCGCCGCGACCGTGCACCGCGTCGTCAAGGCTTATGACGTGCGCGGGCTGGTCGGCGAGGAGCTGGATGAGCCGCTGGTCACCGCCTTGGGGGCGGCCTTCGCCAAGCTGATGCGCGGCGAGGGCGCCCGGCAGGTGGTGATCGGCCACGACATGCGCGACAGTTCGCCGACGCTGGCCGCGGCCTTCGCGTCGGGCGTGACGGGCCAGGGCCTGGACGTGGTGCGGATCGGCCTGTCCTCCACCGACCAGCTGTACTTCGCTTCCGGGTCGCTGGACTGCCCGGGCGCGATGTTCACCGCGAGCCACAACCCGGCGGCCTACAACGGCATCAAGCTGTGCCGCGCGGCCGCCAAGCCGGTCGGCGCCGAGAGCGGCCTGCGCATCATCAGCGAGGACGTCATCGCCGGCGTCGAGCGCTATGACGGACCACCCGGAACCGTCACCGACCGCGACGTGCTGGACGACTACGGGACGTTCCTGCGTTCGCTGGTGAACACCTCGGGGCTGCGTCCCTTGCGGGTGGCCGTGGACGCCGGCAACGGCATGGCCGGCCTCACCGCGCCCGCGGTGCTCGGCGCGATCGACTCAATCACCTTGCTGCCGTTGTACTTCGAGCTCGACGGCACGTTTCCCAATCACGAGGCCAACCCGCTCGACCCGGCCAACCTGGTCGACCTGCAGAAATACGTCGGCGCCGTCGGTGCGGACATAGGGCTGGCCTTCGACGGGGACGCCGACCGGTGCTTCGTCGTCGACGAACGCGGCCGGCCGGTGTCGCCCTCGACGGTGACCAGCCTGGTGGCCGCCCGGGAACTGGGCCGCGAGATCGGCGCCACCATCATCCACAACGTGATCACGTCGCGGGCCGTGCCCGAGCTGGTCACCGAACGCGGCGGCACGCCGCTGCGCTCGCGCGTCGGACACTCCTATATCAAGGCGATGATGGCCGACACTGGCGCCATCTTCGGCGGCGAACACTCCGCGCACTATTACTTCCGCGACTTCTGGGGCGCGGACTCCGGGATGCTCGCCGCGCTGTACGTGCTGGCCGCCCTCGGCGAGCAGGACCGGCCGTTGTCGGAGCTGACCGCCGACTACCAGCGCTACGAATCGTCGGGCGAAATCAACTTCACGGTGGCGGACGCCGCGCTGTGCACGGAGGCGGTGCTGAAGTCCTTCGGCAGCCGGATCCACTCCATCGACCACGTGGACGGGGTGACGGTCGACCTGGGCGACGGCAGCTGGTTCAACCTGCGCAGCTCGAACACCGAGCCGTTGCTGCGGCTCAACGTGGAGGCGCGCAGCGCCGAGGATGTCGACGCGGTGGTCGCCCAGATCAGCGCGCAGATCCGCGCGCAGTCGGCGCCCGCCGGGGCCGCGCCGTGAGCGCGGTCCGGGCGATCGATCTGGAGGACACCGAGGGCCTGCTGGCCGCCGACCGGGATGGCCTGCTGCGCTCGGCGTCGTCGGCCGGCGCGCAGGTGCGCGCGATTTCCGCCGCCGTCGACGAGGGCGCGCTGGACCCGTTGCGGGCCGACGACCGACCGCGCAGCCTGATCTGGGTCGCCGGCCGCGGGGCGGCCGAAACCGCCGGCGCCATGGTGGCCGCGACGGTGGGCGGTGCGGCGTCCGAGCCGATCGTGCAGACCGCCGAGGTTCCGCCGTGGATCGGCCCGCTCGATGTGCTGATCGTCGCGGGCGACGATCCCGGCGACCCGGCGCTGGTCAGCGCCGCCGCGACCGGGGCGCGCCGCGGGGCGCGGGTCGTGGTCGTCGCGCCGTACGAGGGCCCGCTGCGGGATGCCACGGCCGGCCGGGCCGCGGTGCTGGCGCCACGGCTTCCGCTCCCCGACGAATTCGGGTTGTGCCGCTACCTGGCCGCCGGCCTGGCCGTCGTGCAAAGCGTGGACCAGCGGCCCAGCATCGACCTGGGTGCGCTGGCCGACCAGTTGGACGCCGAGGCGCTGCGCAACAGCGCGGGCCGTGAGCTGTTCACCAACCCGGCCAAGACAATCGCCGCGCGCATCGCCGACCGACAGGTCGCGCTGGCCGGGGACTGCGCCGCGACGCTGGCGCTGGCCCGGCACGGCAGCTCGGTCCTGCTGCGCATCGCCCACCAGGTGGTCGGCGCCACCGGATTGTCGGACGCCGTCGTCGCGCTGCGCGCCGGGATCTCCGGCGGCTTCCTGGATCCCGCCGAGGCGCTTTTCCACGACGAACAGATCGACGGGCCGCTGGCCCCGCGCCCGCTGGTGCTGGCCCTCACCCTGTCTGCCGAACAGCCGATCGTGGCGGCCCGGACCGCGGGGCTCGACGACGTCTATCTGCTGGCCGCCGAAGACGTGCCCGACGGTCCCGGCGGCTCGGCGGGTTCGACGGTCGCGCCGGCGTTGGGTGGCGCCATCAGCGCCGAGCAGCAACTGGCAGTATTGGCCGTTCGACTGGAGATGGCCGCGGTTTACGCGCGACTGGTGCGGGGATAGATAGAACAGTGGAACTGCTTCGCGGAGCCTTGAGGACCTACGCCTGGGGATCGCGTACCGCCATAGCGGAGTTCACCGGGCGTTCGGTTCCGGCCGCCCATCCGGAGGCCGAGCTCTGGTTCGGCGCGCATCCGGGCGACCCTGCCTGGCTGGAAACCGGCGCGGGCGCGGAGTCCCTGCTCGACGCGCTGGTCGCCGACCCGGAGGGGCAGCTCGGCCCGGGGGCGCGCGCCCGGTTCGGTGACGTGCTGCCGTTTCTGGTCAAGGTCCTCGCGGCCGACGAGCCGCTGTCCCTGCAGGCCCACCCGAGCGCGGCGCAGGCGGCCGAGGGTTACCTGCGTGAGGAGCGGCTGGGCATTCCGCTGTCCTCCCCGGTGCGCAACTACCGCGACACCTCTCACAAACCCGAGCTGCTGGTGGCGCTGCAGCCGTTCGAGGCGCTGGCCGGATTCCGGCCGGCGTCGCGCACCGTCGAGCTGCTGCGGGCCCTGGCCGTCTCCGACCTCGACCCCTACATCGAGTTGCTCAACGACCAGTCCGACGCCGACGGACTGCGCGCGCTGTTCACCACCTGGATCACCGCACCGCAGCCCGACATCGACGTGCTGGTGCCGGCCGTGCTGGACGGTGCCATCCAGTACATCAGCTCGGGCGCAACGGAATTCGCCGGCGAGGTCAAGACGGTGCTGGAGCTGGGGGAACGCTATCCGGGCGACGCCGGGGTGCTGGCGGCCCTGTTGCTGAACCGCATCACCCTGGCCCCGGGCGAGGCGATCTTCGTGTCGGCCGGCAGCCTGCACACCTACCTGCGGGGTTTCGCCGTCGAGGTCATGGCCAACTCCGACAACGTGTTACGGGGCGGCCTGACCCCCAAGCACGTCGACGTCCCCGAGCTGCTGCGGGTGCTCGACTTCGCGCCGACCACCGAGGCGGAGGTGCGAGCACCCGTTCACCGCGAGGGCTTCGGCCTGATCTACGAGACCCCGGCCGACGAGTTCGCGGTCGCGTTGCTGGAGCTCGACGGCGACTATCTGGGCCACGAGGTCGACGCCTCGTGCAGCCACGAGGGTCCGCAGATTCTGCTGTGCACCGAGGGCTGCACGACCGTGCACGGCAAGTCCGGATCGCTGACGCTGCAACGGGGGATGGCCGCCTGGGTGGCGGCCGACGACGCCCCGATCCGACTGGTCGCGCGCGAGCCCAGCAAGCTGTTCAGGGCGACTGTAGGGCTGTAACGGCCCGCCGGTCCTTCGCGGCCTGACGGCGCTCGCCCAGCCACAGCCGCAGGTTGTGGGCGATGGTCCGGCCGACGATGCGCGGCGGCGGAACCATATAGAGGCTGTCGAGTAGCGAGAAGCGGCGCAAAAACCATTCCGCCAGAACCGGATCGGTTTCGGCGGCCCCCAGGAACTGGTCGAACAGCGCGCCGGAGGGCCGCCACCACCACGGGATGGGCCCCTTGGTGTCGGCGTGGTGGAAGGTGACGTCGCCGATCGCGTTCATCGTCCACACCGGAAACGTGCTCTTGGCCGTCGCTCGGTTCAGCGCGGCGGCCACCTCGTCGTCCGGCAGTTGCAGGGCGCGGCGCAGGTGACCCGCCTGCAGTGAGGTCATCGTCATGCCCTGCCCGAAGGTGGGGTTGAAGCTGGCGACGGCGTCGCCGAGGGGGATGATGCCTGCCGGTAGGCGGTCCAGCTTGTCGTAGCGGCGCCACTTGCTGGCCGGGAAGGCGTGGAAGGCCGGCTCCCCGATCGGGTCGGCCTGCTTCAGCGCCGCGCTCACATGGGGCGGGACCAGCTCCTCAGCCAGTTCCAGCATCTCGGGAAAGGTCTGCGGCGGTTTGACGCTGGCCACCCCGAAGGTGGTCAGCACCCAGGTCCCGTCCTCGTAACACAGCATGCCCAGCCCCAGCGACTTGTCGTGCGAGGCGCCGGCGACCACCACCTTCTCGGCGATGAGACCGTCGGGGATGCGGAACTGCTGGGTCGCGTAGTAGATGCCGATGTCGAGGAGGTCTTCCCTCGGCCGCTCATATCCCCACTGCGTCAGCCACGTCGGCAGCCGGGTGCCCCGGCCCGCCGCGTCGACGACGAGGTCCGCGGCGACGAATTCCGGGTCCCCGCCGTCGACGGGGTCCAGCAGCACCCCGGTCACCCGCTGGCGCGCCGGGTCGAACCGCGGTTCGGCCACGGAGCGGCGCATCATCGCGACGTTGTCGGTGTCGCGGACGCGTTTGCGCAGCTGCCACTCGAGGTGCGGTCGGCTGGGCACGTACGCGGTGAATTCGTCGCGCAGGGTGTGCCCGGTGCCGAGCACGTGGCCGGCGGCGCCGAGGTGGATGCAGTCGGGCCGGTTCTCCAGCATGGGCACGCCCGCGGCCACCATGTCCTGCAGCAGCCCGGGGAACAGGCTCTCGAACTCCATTGCGCCGCGGGCCATCAGCATGTGCAGGTGCCGGTCCTGCGGGACCGTCGTGCGGTTCGTCGGTGTGCTCGGCAGGTCGTCGCGTTCGTAGACGGTGACGCGCGAATACGCATCCGAGAGCACCCGCGCGGCGCACAGTCCGGCGATGCTGCCCCCGATGACCACAGCATGGTCCCTGGTGTTTGCTTTGGTGTCCGGCATCTCGGCAGAGTACCCAGTACTGTCACGGACCAATGGGTCCCAGTGAATGGGAAAGGGCGGCGGATGGCCAACCGATGGCGCATGAAGTCGGTCGAACAATCGATCGCCGACACCGACGAGCCAGACACCCGGCTTCGCAAGGAGCTGACCTGGTTCGACCTGGTCGTTTTCGGGGTCGCCGTGGTGATCGGCGCCGGAATCTTCACCGTGACCGCGTCGACGACCGGCGACATCACCGGGCCCGCGATCTGGATTTCGTTCATCATCGCCGCGGTCACCTGCGCGTTGGCGGCACTGTGTTACGCGGAGTTCGCCTCGACGCTGCCCGTCGCGGGCAGCGCCTACACCTTCTCGTATGCCACCTTCGGGGAGTTTCTGGCCTGGATCATCGGCTGGAATCTGCTGCTGGAGCTGGCGATCGGCGCGGCCGTCGTCGCCAAGGGCTGGTCGAGCTACCTGGGTAACGTGTTCGGATTCGCCGGCGGCACAACCAGCCTCGGGTCTTTCGACCTGGACTGGGGCGCGCTGCTGATCGTCGCCGGGGTGGCCACCCTGATCGCCCTGGGGACCAAGCTGTCGTCGAGGTTCTCCGCCATCATCACCGGCATCAAGGTCTCGGTGGTGCTGTTGGTCGTCGTCGTCGGCGCCTTCTACATCAAGACCTCCAACTTTTCGCCGTTCATTCCCAAGCCCGAAGCCGGGCACGAGGCCTCGGGTGTGAACCAGTCGGTGCTCTCGCTGATGACCGGCGCGCACAGCAGCCACTACGGCTGGTACGGCGTGCTGGCCGGCGCATCGATCGTGTTCTTCGCGTTCATCGGGTTCGACATCGTCGCCACCATGGCCGAGGAGACCAAGCGGCCGCAGCGCGACGTCCCGCGGGGAATCCTGGCGTCGCTGGCGATCGTGACCGTGCTCTACGTGGCCGTCTCGGTGGTGCTGTCCGGGATGGTCTCCTACACCCAGCTCAAGACCCTCCCCGGCCACAAGCCGGCGAACCTGGCCACGGCGTTCACGGAGAACGGAATCCACTGGGCCAGCAAGATCATCGCGATCGGGGCGCTGGCCGGGCTGACCACCGTGGTGATGGTGTTGATGCTCGGCCAGTGCCGGGTGCTGTTCGCGATGGCGCGCGACGGGCTGTTGCCGCGGCAGCTGGCGAAGACCGGCACGCGCGGCACCCCGGTGCGGATCACCGTGCTCGTCGCGCTGGTGGTGGCCCTCACGGCGTCGGTGTTCCCGATCGCCAAGCTCGAGGAGATGGTCAACGTCGGGACGCTGTTCGCGTTCATCCTGGTCTCGGCCGGCGTCATGGTGCTGCGCCGCACCCGCCCGGACCTCGAGCGCGGCTTCCGGGCCCCCTGGGTCCCGGTCCTGCCGATCGCCTCGATCTGCGCGTGCGTGTGGCTGATGCTCAACCTCACCGCGCTGACGTGGGTGCGGTTCGGCGTCTGGCTGGTGGTGGGAACGGCGATCTACGTCGGCTACGGATACCGGCACTCGGTCCAGGGCCGCCGCGAGTCGGAGGGGGTCGAAGCGCCCGCGGGCGCCGAACCGGACACCGTGCCCTAGGCGGATTGCTTTACAAAAGTACGTCTGGTGTCTAGACACGAGACGCATATGGCGATATTGTCAATCTCCAACGTGGTGTGACTCACAAGGAGGTTTGGCATATGACCACACTGGAACCGCAGGTGACGCCCGAAGCGGCCGAGCCGCCTGTCTGGCGGGACAAAAAGCGGCGCCTCTGGCTGATGGGTCTGATCGCCCCGACGGCGCTGTTCGTCATGCTGCCGATCGTCTGGGGCCTCAACCAGCTCGGCTGGCACGCCGCCGCGCAGGTGCCGCTGTGGATCGGGCCGATCCTGCTCTACATCCTGCTGCCGATCCTGGACCTGCGGTTCGGGCCCGACGGGCAGAACCCGCCCGACGAGGTGATGGAGCAGCTGGAGAACGACAAGTACTACCGCTACTGCACCTATATCTACGTTCCGTTCCAATACCTCAGCGTGGTCTTCGGCGCCTACCTGTTCACCGCCTCGAACCTGCACTGGCTCGGCTTTGACGGCGCGCTGGGCTGGGCGGGCAAGCTGGGCCTGGCGCTGTCGGTCGGCGTCCTCGGCGGCGTGGGCATCAACACCGCCCACGAGATGGGGCACAAGAAGGACGCGCTGGAGCGGTGGCTGTCCAAGATCACCCTGGCGCAGACCTGCTACGGCCACTTCTACATCGAGCACAACCGCGGCCACCACGTGCGGGTGTCCACGCCGGAAGACCCCGCGTCGGCCCGCTTCGGGGAGACGTTCTGGGAGTTCTTGCCGCGCAGCGTGTTCGGCAGCCTGCGCTCGTCGCTGCGGCTGGAGGCCCAGCGAATCCGCCGGCAGGGGAGCAGTCCGTGGAACCCCAAGACATATCTGTCCAACGACGTGCTGAACGCCTGGCTCATGTCGGTGGTGTTGTGGGGGGTGTTGATCGCGGTCTTCGGCCCGGCGCTGATCCCGTTCGTGATCATCCAGGCCGTCTTCGGCTTCAGCCTGCTGGAGGCCGTCAACTACCTGGAGCACTACGGGCTGCTGCGGCAGAAGAGTGGCAACGGTCGTTACGAGCGCTGCGCTCCGGTGCACAGCTGGAATTCCGACCACATCGTCACCAACCTGTTCCTCTACCACCTGCAGCGGCACAGCGATCACCACGCCAACCCCACGCGCCGCTACCAGACGCTGCGCAGCATGGAGGGCGCGCCCAACCTGCCGAGCGGGTACGCATCGATGATTTCGCTGACCTACATCCCGCCGCTGTGGCGCAAGGTGATGGACCACCGGGTGCTGGAGCACTACGACGGCGACATCACCAAGGTCAACATCCACCCGCGGATGCGCGGCAAGGTGCTGGCGCGCTACGGGGTGCCGGCATGATCGCCTACCGCTGCCCAGGTTGCGACTACATCTACGACGAGGCGAAAGGCGCCCCGCGGGAGGGCTTTCCCGCGGGCACGCCCTTCAGCGACATCCCCGACGACTGGTGCTGCCCCGATTGCGCGGTGCGCGAGAAGGCCGACTTCGAGACGTCGTCCGGCGACGATGCAGCCGCGCAAGCGGGTGAGGAGGAGCCGGACAATTGGATAGGAGTGAATCAGTGACCGACTACAAGCTCTTCATCTGCGTGCAGTGCGGCTTCGAGTACGACGAGGCCAAGGGCTGGCCGGAAGACGGCATCGCCCCCGGGACCCGCTGGGACGACATCCCGGAGGACTGGAGCTGCCCGGATTGCGGCGCCGCGAAATCCGACTTCGAGATGGTGGAGATCGCCCGTTCGTGATCGCCACGAATGCGATCGAAGAACCGGAAACCGTCGCGAAAGCGGCTATTGTCGCGCCTGTGAAGCGGATGCCGTACCCCGAGGCGTCGCGCGTCCTGTTGCGCGACTCGGTGCTGGACGCCATGCGCGAGCTGCTGGGCACCCGCGACTGGTCGGCCATCACGCTCTCGGACGTGGCCCGCGCGGCGGGCATCAGCCGGCAGACCATCTACAACGAGTTCGGCTCGCGGCAGGGCCTGGCGCAGGGTTACGCCCTGCGCCTGGCCGATCGCCTGGTCGACGCGGTCGGGGCAGCGATCGACGCCAACGTCGGCAACATCTACGAAGCGTTCCTGCAAGGCTTTCGCGCCTTCTTCGCGGAGTCGGCGGCCGACCCGTTGGTGATCTCCCTGCTGACCGGTGTCGCCAAGCCGGACCTGCTGCAGATCATCACCACCGACAGCGGACCCATCATCACGCGGGCGTCCGAACGGCTGAGTGCGGCATTCACCCAAAGCTGGGTGGCCACCAGTGACGAGGACGCCGGCGTGCTCGCGCGGGCCATCGTGCGACTGGCGATGAGCTACGTGTCGATGCCGCCCGAGGCCGACCACGACGTCGCGGCGGACCTGGCCCGGCTGATGACGCCGTTCGCGGAACGTCACGGCGTCGTCAACGTGCCCTGACGCCTGCTGCCCCCGCGGCCGCCGACTACAGTGGCGCAAGAGCGCATACCTAAGCTAAGTAATCCTCTTGGACCCTAAGCCGCAGAAGGAATGAGATTTATGACGACGACCGAAAGTTCGCTGACCGCCGACGTCCGCAACGGCATCGATTTCAAGGTCGCCGACCTGTCGTTGGCGGACTATGGTCGCCGGGACATCGAGCTCTCCGAGCAGGAGATGCCGGGTCTGATGTCGCTGCGCCGCGAGTACGCCGAAGTGCAACCGCTCAAGGGGGCGCGGGTCTCGGGCTCGCTGCACATGACGGTGCAGACCGCGGTCCTCATCGAGACCCTCGTCTCGCTGGGCGCGCAGGTCCGGTGGGCGTCGTGCAACATCTTCTCCACCCAGGACCACGCCGCCGCCGCAGTGGTCGTCGGCCCCCACGGCACGCCCGAGGAGCCCAAGGGCGTCCCGGTGTTCGCCTGGAAGGGCGAGACGCTGGAGGAGTACTGGTGGGCCGCCGAGCAGATGCTGACCTGGCCCGACGAGCCGGCCAACATGATCCTCGACGACGGCGGCGACGCCACCATGCTGGTGCTGCGCGGCGCGCAGTACGAGAAGGCCGGCGTGGTGCCCCCGGCGGAGGACGACGACCCCACCGAGTGGAAGGTCTTCCTGGAGCTGCTGCGCAAGCGCTTCGAGACCGACAAGGACAAGTGGACCAAGATCTCCGAGTCGGTCAAGGGCGTCACCGAGGAAACCACCACCGGCGTGCTGCGCCTGTACCAGTTCGCCGCGGCCGGCGACCTGGCCTTCCCGGCGATCAACGTCAACGACTCGGTGACCAAGTCCAAGTTCGACAACAAGTACGGCTGCCGGCACTCCCTGATCGACGGGATCAACCGCGGCACCGACGTCCTGATCGGCGGCAAGAAGGTGCTGGTCTGCGGCTACGGCGACGTGGGCAAGGGCTGCGCGGAGTCGGTCAAGGGCCAGGGGGCGCGCGTCGTCGTCACCGAGATCGACCCGATCAACGCGCTGCAGGCCCTGATGGAGGGCTACGACGTCGCGACGGTCGAGGACGCGATCGGCGAGGCGGACATCGTCATCACCGCCACCGGTAACAAGGACATCATCACCCTCGAGCACATGAAGGCGATGAAGGACTACGCGGTGCTGGGCAACATCGGGCACTTCGACAACGAGATCCAGGTCGCGCAGCTCGAAAAGTCCGGCGCCACGAAGACCAACATCCGCCCGCAGGTGGACGTGTGGACGTTCAAAGACAGCGGCAAGTCGATCATCCTGCTCTCCGAGGGGCGGCTGCTGAACCTGGGTAACGCGACCGGCCACCCGTCGTTCGTCATGAGCAACAGCTTCTCCAACCAGGTGATCGCCCAGATCGAGCTGTGGACCAAGAACGACGAGTACGACAACGAGGTCTACCGGCTGCCCAAGCACCTCGACGAGAAGGTGGCCCGCATCCACGTCGAGGCGCTCGGCGGCAAGCTGACCAAGCTCACCAAGGAGCAGGCCGAGTACATCGGCGTCGACGTTGACGGCCCCTACAAGGCCGACCACTACCGCTACTGAGGGTGCCCCGCTGCCGAACGTGAAACTAGTTTCACGCTCGGCAGCGAGTGTGAAAATAACTTCACGCTCGTCGGCCCGATAGGCTCGGCGCCGTGCTGATCGCGATCGAGGGAGTGGACGGCGCGGGCAAGCGGACGCTGTCCGACGGACTGCGCAGAGCCTTCGAGGCGGCCGGAAAGTCGGTGGCGATCGTGGCGTTCCCGCGCTACGGGAAATCGGTGACCGCCGACGTCGCGGCCGAGGCCCTGCACGGCCAGCACGGTGATCTCGCGTCGTCGGTGTATGCGATGGCGTTGCTGTTCGCGCTCGACCGGGCCGGCGCCGTCGAGGACATCGAGGCCCTGCGCCGCGACCACGACGTGGTCATCATGGATCGCTACGTCGCATCCAACGCGGCCTACAGCGCCGCGCGCCTGCACGAGGACGCGGGCGGGGCGGCGGCCGCCTGGGTGCTCGAGCTGGAGTACCGGCGGCTCGGGCTGCCCGCCCCCGACTGGCAGGTGCTGCTCGCGGTGCCGGCCGAGCTGGCCGGGCAGCGCGCCCGCAGCCGGGCGCAGTCCGACCCGGGGCGGCCGCGCGACAGCTACGAACGCGACCACGAGCTGCAGCTGCGCACGGGCGCCGTCTACGCCGAACTGGCCGCCGCGGGCTGGGGGGGACCCTGGCTGGTCGCCGACGCGGAAGTCGACCCGGACCGGCTGGCCGCCACCCTCACCGGCGCCAAAGAGGTCCCCGCAACCGCCCGGAAGGGCACGGCGGGGGCCTCGAGCACGGGAATTTGACCGAATTTGCATCCATATTTGCGGCTCGGCGCAAGAAACGCCCGTGTGGCGCGCCGGGTTTGTCCCGATCTGGTGACACCATGGACTCCATGAGGCAAAGGATTTTGGTCGTCGATGACGACGCTTCGCTGGCCGAGATGCTCACCATCGTGTTGCGTGGGGAGGGTTTCGACACCGCGGTCATCGGTGACGGCACCCAGGCCCTGACTGCGGTGCGCGAACTGCGCCCCGATCTGGTGTTGTTGGACCTGATGCTGCCGGGCATGAACGGCATCGACGTCTGTCGCGTGCTGCGCTCCGATTCGGGCGTGCCGATCGTGATGCTCACCGCCAAGACCGACACCGTGGACGTCGTCCTCGGCCTCGAGTCGGGCGCCGACGACTACATCATGAAGCCGTTCAAGCCCAAGGAGCTGGTGGCCCGGGTGCGGGCGCGGCTGCGGCGCAACGACGACGAGCCGGCCGAGATGCTGTCCATCGCCGACGTCGAGATCGACGTGCCGGCGCACAAGGTGACCCGCAACGGCGAGCAGATCTCCCTGACGCCGCTGGAATTCGACCTGCTGGTCGCGTTGGCGCGCAAACCGCGGCAGGTGTTTACTCGTGATGTGCTGCTCGAACAGGTGTGGGGCTACCGTCACCCAGCGGACACCCGCTTGGTGAACGTGCATGTCCAGCGTCTGCGGGCCAAGGTTGAGAAAGACCCTGAGAACCCGACAGTGGTGTTGACCGTTCGAGGAGTGGGTTACAAGGCCGGACCTCCGTGATCCGCATCGGAGACGATGCAGAACGGAGTGATGCTGAGGAGCGCCGTCATTGATCTGGGGCTCCCGGCGACGCACTCGGAGCCGTTGGGGGCGCTCCGGTCCCATGACTCGCGGCATGGGTGCGGTGAGTCGAGCCGTTGCCGTTGCGTGGCGCCGGTCGTTGCAGCTGCGCGTCGTGGCGCTGACGCTCGGGTTGTCCCTGGCGGTGATTTTGGCGCTCGGCTTCGTGTTGACTTCTCAGGTCACCAATCGCGTGCTGGACGTCAAGGTCAAGGCCGGCATCGAACAGATCGAACGCGCGCGCACCACCGTCGGCGGGATCGTTAGCGGCGAGGAGACGCGCTCGCTGGACAGCAGCCTGCAGCTGGCCCGCAACACGTTGACGTCCAAGACCGACCCCGCGTCGGGCGCCGGGCTGGCCGGCGCGTTCGACGCGGTGCTGATCGTGCCGGGCGACGGGCCGCGCGCGGCGACCACGGCCGGGCCCGTCGACCAGGTGCCGAATTCCCTGCGCGGCTTCGTCAAGGCCGGGCAGGCGTCGTACCAGTACGCCACCGTGCACACCGACGGATTCTCCGGTCCGGCGCTGGTCATGGGCACGCCGGCGTCGTCCCAGGTGGCCAACTTGGAGCTGTACCTGATCTTCCCGTTGAAGAACGAGCAGGCCACCATCACGCTGGTGCGCGGCACCATGATCACCGGTGGCGCCGTGCTGCTTGTGCTGCTCGCCGGGATCGCGCTGCTGGTCTCGCGCCAGGTGGTGGTGCCGGTGCGGTCGGCGTCGCGGATCGCCGAACGCTTCGCCGAGGGCCACCTGTCCGAACGGATGCCGGTGCGCGGCGAGGACGACATGGCCCGGCTCGCGGTGTCGTTCAACGACATGGCCGAGAGCCTGTCCCGCCAGATCACCCAGCTCGAAGAGTTCGGCAACCTGCAGCGCCGGTTCACCTCCGACGTCAGCCACGAACTGCGCACCCCGCTGACCACCGTGCGGATGGCCGCCGACCTCATCTATGACCACAGCGCCGACCTCGACCCCACGCTGGCGCGGTCCACCGAGCTGATGGTGAACGAGCTCGACCGGTTCGAGTCGCTGCTCAACGACCTGCTGGAAATCTCCCGGCACGACGCCGGTGTGGCCGAGTTGTCCGTCGAGGCAGTGGATCTGCGCACCACCGTGCAGAGCGCGCTCAGCAACGTGGGCCACCTGGCCGAAGAGGCCGGCATCGAGCTGCTCGTCGACCTGCCCGACGAGGAAGTGATCGCCGAGGTCGACACCCGGCGGGTGGAGCGGATCCTGCGCAACCTGATCGCCAACGCCATCGACCACGCCGAACACAAGCCCGTGCAGATCAGGATGGGCGCCGACGAGGACACCGTCGCCGTCACCGTCCGCGACTACGGGGTTGGGCTACGGCCCGGCGAGGAGAAGCTGGTGTTCAGCCGGTTCTGGCGGGCCGACCCGTCGCGGGTGCGCCGGTCCGGCGGCACCGGGCTCGGCCTGGCGATCAGCGTGGAGGACGCGCGCCTGCACCAGGGCCGGCTCGAGGCGTGGGGCGAGCCGGGCGAGGGCTCGTGCTTCCGGTTGACGCTTCCGCTGGTTCGCGGCCACAAGGTCACCACCAGCCCGCTGCCCATGAAGCCGATTCCGCCGACCGCCAACACCGGCCCGCAGCCGAAAGACCGTTCGCACCAACGTGAACACGCCGAGAGGAGCGGGTGATGCGGCGCCTGCTCGGGTTGTTGCTGCTGGCGGTGCTGCTGGGCGGCTGCGCGGGCGTGCCCAGCTCGTCGGCGCCCCAAGCCATCGGCACCGTCGAGCGGCCGGCACCGTCGAATCTGCCCAAGCCCACGCCGGGCATGGACCCCGACGTGTTGCTGCGCGAATTCCTCAAGGCCACAGCCGATCCCGCGAACCGGCATCTGGCGGCCCGGCAGTTCCTCACCCAGTCGGCATCCAACGCGTGGGACGACGCCGGCAGCGCGCTGCTGATCGACCACGTCGTGTTCGTGGAAACCCGTGCCGCCGAACGGGTTTCGGCGACCATGCGGGCGGATATCCTCGGCTCGCTGTCGGACATGGGGGTGTTCGAAACCGCCGAGGGGGTGTTGCCCGACCCGGGCCCGATCGAGTTGGTCAAGACGTCGGGCGGGTGGCGGATCGACCGCCTGCCCAACGGAGTCTTTTTGGACTGGCAGCAGTTTCAGTCCACCTACAAGCGCAACACCCTGTACTTCGCCGACCCGACCGGCAAGACCGTGGTCCCCGACCCGCGCTACGTCGCGGTCGCCGACCACGATCAGTTGGCCACCGAGTTGGTCTCCAAGATGATCGCCGGGCCGCGGCCGGAGATGGCCCACACGGTGCGCAACCTGCTCGCCCCGCCGCTGCGGCTGCGTGGACCGGTGACGCGGGCCGACGGCGGCAAGAACGGGATCGGGCGCGGCTACGGCGGCGCGCGCATCGATCTGGAGAAGCTGTCCACCACCGATCCGCACAGCCGGCAATTGCTTGCCGCGCAGATCATTTGGACCCTGGCCAGGGCCGACATCCGCGGGCCGTACGTCATCAACGCCGACGGCGCACCGCTGGACGACCGGTTCGCCGAGGGGTGGACGACCTCCGACGTCGCCGCCACCGACCCGGGCGTGGCGGACGGGGCGGGCGCCGGGCTGCATGCCCTGGTGAACGGCTCCCTGGTCGGCCTGGACGGACAGCGCATCAGCAACGTGCCGGGGGCCTTCGGGCGGATGGGGGATCAGACCGGGGCCGCGCTGTCCCGCAGCGGGCGGCAGGTGGCGTCCGTCGTCACGCTGCACCGCGGCGCGCCGGACGAGGCGGCGTCGCTGTGGATCGGTGACCTCGGTGGCGAAGCGGTCCAATCCGCCGACGGGCACAGCCTGTCGCGGCCGAGTTGGTCGTTGGACGACGCGGTCTGGGTAGTGGTGGACGGCAACAACGTGCTGCGCGCGATCCAGGAGCCGGCGTCGGGCCAACCCGCCCGCATCCCGGTCGATTCCGTCGCGGTGGCCACCCGTTTCCCGGGGCCGATCACCGACCTGCAGCTGTCCCGCGACAGCACGCGCGCCGCGATGGTGATCGGCGGCCAGGTGATCCTGGCCAGCGTCGAGCAGACCCAGGCCGGCCAGTACGCGCTGACCTACCCGCGGCGGCTCGGCTTCGGGCTGGGCAACTCGGTGGTGTCGCTATCCTGGCGAACCGGCGACGACATCGTGGTGACCCGCACCGACGCCAGCCATCCGGTGTCATACGTCAACCTCGACGGGGTGAACTCCGACGCGCCCGCCCGGGGCCTGCAGATGCCGGTGATCACAGTCGCGGCCAACCCGTCCACGGTTTACGTCGGCGCTCCGCAAGGGGTGCTGCAGTATTCGGCGGCGGCGGCCGAAAGCCAGCAGGGCTGGTCGGAGGTGCCGGGGTTGACGGTGTTCGGCGCGGCGCCGGTGCTGCCGGGCTGAGCTGGTCAGGCCATGTCGGTCCCGGCCGCGACACTGGCCCCATGCTCGACCTCATCCTGCCGCTGCAGTGCGGCGGCTGCGGTGCGCCGTCGACCCGCTGGTGTGACGCGTGCGCGCGGGAGCTGTCGGTGGCCGCCGACCAACCGCACGTGGTGAACCCCCGGATCGACCCGCAGGTGCCGGTGTTCGCCCTCGGCCGCTACGCCGGCGCGCGCCGGCAAGCCATCCTGGCGCTCAAGGAGCAGGGCCGCGGCGACCTCGTCGGGCCGTTGGCGGTTGCGCTGGCCACCGGCGTGCACCGGTTGCTGACGTGGGGGATCGTCGAGACGCCGCTGACCGTCGTGCCGGCGCCCACGCGTCGTTCGGCGGCGCGCCGGCGCGGCGGCGACCCGGTCACCCGGCTGGCGCGCACCGCGCTCGCCGGCCACCCGGCCATCGCGGTCGCCCCGGCGCTGCGGATGCGTGCGCTGGTTCGCGACTCGGTGGGCCTCGACGTGGCGGCCCGTGAGCGCAACGTCGCGGGCCGGGTGGTGCTGCGCGGAACACGGCGCCCCCCATCGGACGCCGAGGTCTTGATTGTCGATGACATCGTCACCACCGGGGCGACGGCCCGCGAGTCGGTGCGGGTGCTGGACGCCGCGGGCGTCCGGGTGACCGCCGTGCTGGCGGTCGCTGTCGCGTGAGGCTGTGTGGTCGCCAAGCGGATGTGAAGAACTCGCAACAGCTCAGCGAAATTACTGGCATGGCGAGGCGAACACGAGCTAACGTCGAGAACAACGTTAACCAACTCACTGGTCTGCCTCACTGGTCGCGACATTCCCAAAGTTGAGACCCCACTCGCGGGAAGGGGTGAGTATTCGACACCTTGCATCGGCGAGCACTCTGCGGCGGTGACTTCTTCTGAGGACCGCTCTCCCACCTCGTCGGCGCGTCGTTAGCAAGCCGGGCACGCAGGGCGCGTGCGACGTGAAAGAGAAACGAGTTGTCACGTATGTCAAGGCTATCCGTGGATTCCGGTCAGATTCTCGACCAACCGCCGACGCAAACCGACGGCCAACCTCAACCGACGACCACTGCCGAAGTCGTTTTCAAGGGCCGCAATGTAGAAATTCCCGACCACTACCGTCTGTACGTCTCCCAGAAACTTGCCCGCCTCGAGCGGTTCGATCGCTCCATCTATCTCTTCGATGTCGAGCTCAAACACGCGCCCAATCGGCGCCAGCGCAAATCCTGTCAACGCGTGGAGATCACCGCCCGCGGCCGCGGTCCGGTCAGCCGGGCGGAGGCCTGCGCCGACAGCTTCTATGCGGCGTTCGAGTCCGCGGTGGACAAACTCGAGAACCGGCTGCGCCGGGTCAAGGACCGGCGCAAGGTCCACTACGGCGACAAGACGCCGGTGTCGCTGGCCGCCGCCACCGCGGTCGTGCCGCCGCCGCGGCAGGAACGCATGGCGGAGCCGCCCGCCGACCATGACGGCGCCGACGCCGGCCACGAGCCCGGGCGGATCGTGCGAACCAAGGAGCACCCGGCCACGCCGATGACGGTCGACGACGCGCTCTACGAGATGGAGCTCGTCGGGCACGACTTCTTCTTGTTCCACGACAAGCAGACCGAACGGCCGTGCGTGGTCTACCGCAGGCACGCCTACGACTACGGGCTGATCAGGCTGTCGTAAGGTTCGGCGGCCTCTGCGGGGTTGTCACCTACCATGGGAGTCGCTCAAGAGAAGAGACTCCTACCAACAGGACCATCCCAAAAGGGGACAACACCGTGCTGTCGAAGTTGCTGCGCCTTGGCGAAGGTCGCATGCTCAAGCGTCTCAAGCGGGTGTCTGACTACGTCAACACCCTGTCCGACGAGGTCGAAAAGCTGACCGACGCGGAGCTGCGGGCCAAGACCGACGAGTTCAAGAAGCGGCACGCCGACGGTGAAAGCCTCGACGACCTGCTGCCCGAGGCGTTTGCGGTGGCGCGGGAGGCGGCCTGGCGGGTGCTCGACCAGCGCCCGTTCGACGTGCAGGTGATGGGCGCCGCGGCGCTGCACTTCGGCAACGTCGCCGAGATGAAGACCGGTGAGGGCAAGACCCTGACCTCGGTGTTGCCGGCCTACCTCAACGGCATCGGCGGCAAGGGTGTGCACGTCGTCACGGTGAACGACTACCTGGCCAAACGCGACAGCGAGTGGATGGGCCGCGTGCACCGCTTCCTCGGCCTGGACGTCGGCGTGATCCTCGCCCAGATGACGCCGGACGAGCGCCGCGTGGCCTACAACGCCGACATCACCTACGGCACCAACAACGAGTTCGGCTTCGACTACCTGCGCGACAACATGGCGCACTCGCTCGACGACCTGGTGCAGCGGGGGCACAACTTCGCGATCGTCGACGAGGTCGACTCCATCCTCATCGACGAGGCCCGCACCCCGCTGATCATCTCCGGGCCGGCCGACGGCGCCTCCAACTGGTACCTCGAGTTCGCCCGGCTGGCGCCGCTGATGGAAAAGGACGTCCACTACGAGGTGGACTTGCGCAAACGCACCGTCGGCGTGCACGAGCTGGGCGTCGAGTTCGTCGAGGACCAGCTCGGCATCGACAACCTGTACGAGGCCGCCAACTCGCCGCTGGTCAGTTACCTCAACAACGCGCTGAAGGCCAAGGAGCTGTTCAACCGCGACAAGGACTACATCGTCCGCGACGGCGAGGTCCTCATCGTCGACGAGTTCACCGGCCGCGTGCTCTACGGCCGCCGCTACAACGAGGGCATGCACCAGGCCATCGAGGCCAAGGAGCACGTCGAGATCAAGGCCGAGAACCAGACGCTGGCCACCATCACGCTGCAGAACTACTTCAGGCTCTACGACAAGCTCGCCGGCATGACCGGTACCGCCCAGACCGAGGCGGCCGAGCTGCACGAGATCTACAAGCTGGGCGTGGTGCCCATCCCGACCAACAAGCCGATGGTCCGCACCGACTGCTCCGACCTCATCTACAAGACCGAGGAAGCCAAGTACATCGCGGTGGTCGACGACGTCGTCGAACGTTACGAGAAGGGCCAGCCCGTCCTGATCGGTACCACCAGCGTCGAGCGCTCGGAGTACCTGTCGCGGCAGTTCCAGAAGCGGCGCGTCCCGCACAACGTGCTCAACGCCAAGTACCACGAGCAGGAGGCGCAGATCGTCGCCGTGGCCGGCCGCCGCGGCGGGGTCACGGTGGCCACCAACATGGCCGGCCGCGGCACCGACATCGTGCTGGGCGGCAACGTCGACTTCCTCACCGACCAGCGGCTGCGCGAGCGTGGCCTCGATCCGGTCGAGACCCCCGAGGAGTACGAGGCGGCCTGGCACGAGGAGCTGCCGCTGGTCAAGGAGGAGGCCGGCAAGGAGGCCGCCGAGGTGGTCGAGGCCGGCGGCCTGTACGTGCTGGGCACCGAGCGTCACGAGTCGCGACGCATCGACAACCAGCTGCGCGGCCGCTCCGGCCGGCAGGGCGACCCGGGCGAATCGCGCTTCTACCTGTCGCTGGGCGACGAGCTCATGCGCCGGTTCAACGGAGCCGCGCTGGAGGCGATGCTGAACCGGCTCAACCTGCCCGACGACGTGCCGATCGAAGCCAAGATGGTCACCCGGGCGATCAAGAGCGCGCAGACCCAGGTCGAGCAGCAGAACTTCGAGGTCAGAAAGAACGTCCTCAAGTACGACGAGGTGATGAACCAGCAGCGCAAGGTGATCTATGCCGAGCGTCGCCGCATCCTGGAAGGCGAGAACGTCAAGGACCAGGCGCTGGGCATGGTCCGCGACGTGGTCACCGCGTACGTCAACGGCGCGACGGCCGACGGCTACGCCGAGGATTGGGACCTGGAGGCGCTGTGGACGGCGCTGAAGACGCTGTATCCGGTCGGCATCGAGCACGAGAAACTGATGCGCCTGGACGGTGACTCCGACCGCGACGACCTCACCCGCGAGGAGTTGCTCGACGAGCTGCTCAAGGACGCCGAACGTGCTTATGCCGCAAGGGAAGCCGAGCTCGAGGAGCTCGCGGGCGAGGGCGCGATGCGGCAGCTGGAACGCAACGTGCTGCTCAACGTCATCGACCGCAAGTGGCGCGAACACCTCTACGAGATGGACTACCTCAAGGAGGGCATCGGGCTACGCGCGATGGCGCAGCGCGATCCGCTGGTGGAGTACCAGCGCGAGGGCTACGACATGTTCATGGCCATGCTCGACGGCATGAAAGAGGAGTCGGTCGGCTTCCTGTTCAACGTCACCGTCGAGGCGGTGCCGTCCCCGCAGGTCGCACCGGTGGAAACGCCGGAGGGGCTCAAGGACCTCGGAACCGCCGCCGACCAGGGCGACGCCGCCCCGGCCCCGCGGGAAGAGCCGCCAACCCAGTTGCGCGCCAAGGGCATTGACAACGAGGCCCCGGCCATGACCTACTCCGGCCCCTCGGAGGACGGCTCGGCGCAGGTGCAGCGCAACGGCGGCGACGGAAAGGCCCCGGCCGGGGTTCCCGGCGGGGCGAGTCGGCGCGAGCGGCGGGAAGCCGCCCGCCGGCAGGGCCGCGGCGCCAAGCCGCCCAAATCGGTGAAACGGCGCTAACCGCCACCCTTTTCGCGAATGTGCGGCTAGCTTCACACTCGGCGCCGAGCGTGCGGCTGGCTTCACACCCGGCGGGTGCCGGAAGATTTGAGGCAGCCGCCCCATGCGGTGTGGCCGTGCGGGCGCGCACCATTCACGCATGACCAAAGCACGCACCCCACTGGACGCCGCCACGGCCGTCCTGCAAAAGCCCGACCTGCCCGCCGGAGACGACGAACGGTTCGTCGGCTTCGGCGTGATGGGCCTCCCGTTCGCCGGCGGCCACTACCTGGCGCTGCGGGTGTTTCCGGCCACGTCGTTCTCGCCCGGCTACCGGTCGGTGTGGCACCGCGGCCCCGACGGGGCGTGGACCTTCTACGCGACGACGCCGGGCCCGCAGAGCTGCGCCCGCTTCTTCAGCGCGGCGACCCACAACGACGCGGTGCAGTGCGACATCGACGTCGCCTGGGTCACCCCGTGGTCGCTGTTCGTCGAGATCCCGGGATTGCTCGCCTGGCACATCGATATCGGCACCACAGTGTCCACCCGACTGATGAGCGCCGTCGGCGGCCGGTTGCCGTCGGGGGCGTGGACGAACCGGGCGGTGCTGGCCGCGATCGGCCGAGCCGCGGGCCCGACCCTGCGCGCCGGCCGGGTCCGGCTCTCGGGAACAGCGCCCAACGGGCAACGATTCATGATCGCCCCGGCGCGGGTATGGGCCGTGACGCAGTCGCGCGCCATATGGCGCGACGTGGACCTCGGGCCTGTCGGTCCGCTGCCGCGTCAACCGCGGCTGGCCGGTTTCCGGCCGCCGCGACGGGGCCTGTTCGTGGTGGGCTCGGGACATTTCGAAACGTTCGACGCCGACCGACATCATGCCGTCGGGCGCACTGTGCCAATCGGCTGACCGCGGGCCGATGAGCTGGGCACAATGAGGCCCATGTCGGAGCCCGAATTGCCGACCCGTGCGGAGCTGCTGGCGGCCCTGTCGGTGGCGATCGACCTCGGTCTGGGCCAGCCCGCCGAGCACATGCTGCGGGCGGCGCTGATCGCGACCAGACTTGCTGACCGGCTCGGGCTCGACGCGGAACAGCGGGACTGCACCTACTACACGACCTTGGTCATGTGGATCGGCTGTCACGCCGACTCGCATGAGTACGCGCGGTGGTTCGGCGACGACATCGCCGTGCGCCACGACTCGTATCTTGTTGATTGGTCGGGCTTACCGTACTTGCGGTTCCTGGCCGGGAACGTGGGGCGCGGCCACCCGCTGGCGCACCGGTTGAGCGTGATGGCAACGCTGTTCGCCAACGCGCGCGGCCACATCTCCCGGTTGATCCACTCGCATTGCACCTCGGCGGCCGTGCTGGCCGACCGGATCGGCCTGGGCCCCAACGTGCAGGCGGCGGTCGCGTTTGCGTTCGAGCGCTACGACGGCGGTGGGCTGCCCGCCGGAGCCCGGGGCGACGAGATCCCGATTCAGATGCGGATCGCCCAGCTGGCCGACATGGTCGAGGTGCACCACCGGACCTATGGCGTTGCGGGGGCCGTGGCCATGGTGGGCGACCGGCGCGGCGGACAATTCGATCCCCAGGTCGCCGACGCCTTCCTTCGCCACACCGAGGAGGTTCTGGCCGGCCCGCCGGCCGGCGACGCGTGGGCGGCGGCTCTGGCCGCGGCGCCCGATCGGCATCGACGGCTTGACGACCGATCGCTGGACGCGCTACTCGTCGCCCTCGGCGACTTCGTCGATCTGAAATGCCCGTTCACCCTTGGACATTCGCGTGCGGTGGCCCGGCTCGCCGGGGACGCCGCGCGAGCCGCGGGTGTCGACGCCCACGCGGTGGCCTTGACGCGGCGAGCGGGGCATGTCCACGACCTGGGCCGCATCGGGGTGTCGAATCAGATCTGGTCCAGGCAAGGATCGTTGACGGCCTCGGAGTTCGAACGCGTTCGGCTGCACCCGTATTTGACCGTGCGCATCCTCAACCAGGTATCCGGCCTGCGGCAGCTTGCCGAAGTCGCGGGCAATCACCATGAATGCCTTGACGGGTCGGGATATCCCCGCGGGCTCGCCGGGCCGGCGCTCGGCCCGCCGGACCGCATTCTGGCTGCGGCGGTCTGCTACCAGTCCGCTTGCGAGCCGAGGCCGTATCGCGAACAGATGTCGCCGGACGCGGCGGCCCGGCGGCTGCGCGGGCGGGTGCAAGCCGGTGAACTCGAATCGGTCGCCGTCGAAGCAGTGCTGCACGCGGCGGGTCAGCCGGCGCAACGGCCCCACATGCGGCCGGACGGGTTGACCCCCAGGGAGATCGAGGTGCTGTGCCTGGTCGCGCGCGGCGCCTCGAACAAGGAGATCGCGGCGTCGTTGGTGATCAGCGAGAAAACAGCCCGCAACCATGTCGAACGGACCTACGCCAAGATCGGCGTATCGAACCGCATCGGCGCCAGCATGTACGCGCTGCACAACGGACTAGTCAAAAATGCCTAGGGCCCCGCTCGCCGAAGATGAGGCAAACGACCTATATCCGAACGTGTGTGGCCGGCGGACACTTAGCCCATGAAGCGATACTTGACGCTTGGTTACGGCGCCGCGGCGTACCTGCTCTTCCTCGCGGCTTTTCTGTATCTCATTGGTTTCGTGGGCAACCTCGCGGTGCCGCGAAGCGTCGATCACGCGCTCACCGCGCCAGTCACCGCGGCGATACCCATCAACGCGGCTTTGGTGGCCTTGTTCGGCCTCCAGCACAGCGTGATGGCCCGGCCCGCGTTCAAGCGATGGTGGGTGCGGTTGGTGCCGACGTCGATCGAGCGCAGCACCTATGTGCTGCTGTCGAGCGTGGTGCTGGCCCTGCTGTACTGGCAGTGGCGGACGATGCCGACGGTCCTTTGGGATGTGCGGATGCCGGCGGCCCGCGCGGCGTTGTGGGCGCTCTTCTGGCTCGGCTGGGCGATCGCGCTGCTGGCGACGTTCCTGATCAACCATTTCGATTTGTTCGGGCTCCGGCAGGTGTATCTGGCATCGCGCCAAAAGCCTTACACCAGTGTCGAATTCCGCGTACGTCTGCTCTACCGCGTGGTGCGTCACCCGCTGATGCTCGGGATGCTCATCGCGTTCTGGGCGGTGCCGACCATGACGGCGGGACACCTGCTGTTCTCGATCGGCATGACGACCTACGTCCTGATCGCCACGCAGCTCGAAGAGCGTGACCTGGTCGCGTCGATCGGCCACCCCTATCGCGAGTACCGCCGCGAGGTGTCGATGCTGCTGCCGATTCCGCGCCGCCAGGCCACGGGCGTTGCCCGGCAGGGCTGAATCTTTGTAATTGGTTAGCGGCTCGGCGATCGGATGACGGCGCCTGCAGTCGACCTGTCAGGATTGACGGTATGGATGTCAAGGAGGTGCTGCTGCCGGGCGTCGGCCTTCGCTACGAATTCACCGATCACAAGGGCGACCGCATCGGCATCATCGCGCGGCGCAGCGGCGATTTCGAGGTCGTCGTCTACGCCCGGGAGGACCCCGACGAGGCCCGGCCGCTCCTGCACCTCAGTGACGAAGAGGCCGAGGCGGTGGCCCAGATCCTGGGGGCACCGCGCATCGCGGAGCGGTTCACCGAGTTGGCCCGCGAAATACCCGGACTCGAGACGGGGCAGGTCCACATCCTGGCCGATAGCCCCTTCGTGGGCCATCCCCTGGGCGACACCCGCGCCCGCACCCGCACCGGCGCCTCCATCGTCGCGATCGTGCGAAACGAGGAAGTGCTGGCCTCGCCGGGTCCGGCCGAAATGCTCTATGCCCGAGACGTTTTGATTGTCATCGGCACCCAGGACGGCATCGCCGGCGTCGAACAGATCATCGACAAGGGCTGAGCCGGTGCAAGTTTCGTGGGCGCTGCTGTTACAACTCGGCGCCCTCCTGGCCACGCTGGCCGTAGTGGGCGCCATCGCACGCCGATTCGCCCTGTCTCCGATCCCGGTGTACCTGCTGGCGGGCTTGTCCCTGGGTAAGGGCGGGATCCTACCGCTGGACGCCGGCGGCCAGTTCATCACCACGAGCGCGCCCATCGGCGTCGTGCTGCTGCTGCTCACCCTGGGCCTGGAGTTCTCCGCCGCCGAGTTCGCCGCCAGCCTCCGCCACCACCTGCCGTCGGCGGGTGTCGACGTCGTCCTCAACGCGGCGCCCGGTGCGATCGCCGGCTGGCTGCTGGGATTGGACGGCGTGGCGATCCTGTGCCTGGCCGGCGTCACCTACATCTCCTCCTCGGGTGTCATCGCGCGGCTGCTGGAGGACTTGCACCGGCTCGGTAACCGGGAGACGCCGGCGGTGCTCTCCGTGCTGGTCCTCGAGGACTTCGCGATGGCGGCCTACCTGCCCCTGTTCGCCGTCCTGGCATCCGGCGGCGGCTGGCTGCACGCCGTCGTCGGCATGGTGGTGGCGGTGGCCGCGCTGTTGGCGGCGTTCGCCGCGTCCTACCGCTGGGGCCACCACGTCGGCCGGCTGGTCGAGCACCCGGACTCCGAACAGCTGCTGCTGCGGGTGCTGGGCATCACCTTGATCGTGGCGGCGCTGGCCGAATCCCTGCACGCGTCGGCCGCGGTCGGCGCGTTTCTGGTGGGGCTGACACTGACCGGGGAAACGGCGGACCGGGCCCGCCGGGTGCTGGGCCCGCTGCGGGATCTGTTCGCCGCCATCTTCTTCCTGGCGATCGGCTTTTCGGTCGATCCGCACGCGCTGGTCCCGATGCTTCCCGCGGCGCTGATCCTGGCCGCGGTCACCGCGGCGACCAAGGTGGCCACCGGGATCTTCGCCGCCCGGCGCGACGGCGTGGCGCGGCGCGGGCAACTGCGCGCGGGTACCGCGCTGGTCGCCAGGGGCGAATTCTCGCTGATCATCATCGGATTGGCGGGCACGTCCATTCCGGCGGTCGCCGCATTGGCGACGGCGTACGTGTTCATCATGGCGATCGTGGGGCCGGTGCTGACCCGCTACACGGGTGGCCCGCTGGCGCCGACCGCCGGGCCCGCGCGCTGACGGGCGGTCAACCGATGTGCAGGGCCACCACCAGCCAGCCGGCGCCGGCGGGCGCCCGCTCGACGCGGCAGGCGATGGCGTGGATCCGGTTGCCGCGGCTGTACGAGCCGGAGACCTCGGCCGCGGCCTCCGGGTCCCGACCGGACGGCTGCAGGCGCAGCCGCCGGAGCACCGCCGCGCCCTGCCGACCGGCGGCCGCATGGCCCACCGAGACGACGGAATCCACCAGGCTTGGCGTCAGCAACGGGCGCAGCTGGGCGGCGGGGCGGCGGCGGTCGATGACCTCCAGCACGCGGCGCAGCGCCGCGTCGGCGAACACCGCCGCCTGCCGCATCGGCCCCGACAGCGCGGCCCGCGGCTCCTCGGGCGGCTGATTGCCGGGCGGGCAGGGCCGGTGCGGCGCGTGGGCGCTGCGCCGGCGCAACGGTGCGCGGGACGACGGCAGGCAGGAGGGAACGCTTCGTGGCACGTCTTGTGCCGGGGGCTCGTAGTCGACGACGGGCAGGACGGCGAACGCGCCGGGCGGACCCGCGACAGGACTGATGTTCAACGCGCACTCTCCAACTCTTCGGCCGAACCGGGAGCCCGCTGGAGAGTGGCAGGCAGTGGTCATCATGGCACAACTCGGGCTCGCGCGTACCCGCGCTCGGACGCCGCCCGGCCGGACGATTACCGTGGGCGACAAATCTCCTTCAGCAACAGGGCGATCATTCGGTGAGGAGGACTGCGCCCTATGGTGACCCGGCTGTCCCCATCGGACGCGGCGTTTTTTCGCCTGGAGAACACCGCCACCCCGATGTACGTCGGATCACTGTCGATCCTGCGCCGGCCGCGCGCCGGGTTGAGCTACGAGACGCTGCTGGCCACCGTCGAGCAGCGGCTGCCCCAAATTCCGCGCTATCGGCAAAAGGTCCGGGAGGTGCGGGTCGGGTCGGCCCGGCCGGTCTGGGTCGACGACGGCGACTTCGACATCACCTATCACGTCCGGCGCTCCGCCCTGCCCTCCCCGGGCAGCGACGAACAACTGCACGAGCTGATCGCCCGGCTGGCCGCCCGGCCGCTGGACAAGTCGCGGCCGCTGTGGGAGATGTATCTGGTCGAGGGGCTGTCCAAGAACCGCTTGGCCCTTTACACCAAGTCGCATCAAGCCGTCATCAACGGCATGACGGCGCTGGAAATCAATCACGTCATCGCCGATCGCACCAAGCGACCGCCGCCCTTTCCCGAAGACATCTGGGTGCCGGAACGCGACCCGGGTGACGCGCGGCTCATCTTCGGGGCCATCGGCGATTGGTTCGTGGGGCCGGGCACCCAGCTGCAGGCCGTCGGCTCGGCCATCGGCGGGCTGGTGACCAACAACGGCGGCGAACTCCTCGCCGCCGGCCGCCGGATCCTCGATTTCGCGCGCACCGTGGCGCGCGGCACGGCACCCAGCAGTCCGCTCAATGCCACCGTGTCGCGCCACCGGCGGTTCACGGTCGCGTGCGGCAACCTCGACGACTACCGCACGGTGCGCGCCCGGTACGACTGCGACGTCAACGACGTGGTGCTCGCGGTGATCGCCGGCGCCCTGGGCAGCTGGCTGATGTCACGCGGGGTGGCGGTGTCGCCGACCGCGACGGTGCGGGCCATGGCGCCGCTGTCCATCTACGCCGACGGTCAGCTCGATGCGACCGGGCCCGGTCAGGCCATCAGCCAGGTGATGCCGTTCTTGGTCGACCTGCCGGTGGGGGAGCCGAACGCGGTGGTGCGCCTCTCGCAGATCGCGCACGCCACCGAGTCGAACCCGACGGCCGCCCGCCTGGTGGACGCCAGGACCATCGTCACACTGTCGGGGTTTGCGCCACCCACGTTGCACGCCATGGGCATCCGGGTCGCCACCAGCTTCCCCACCTTTTCCAGGCGGACGTTCAACCTGCTGATCACCAACGCGCCCGGGGCCCAGTCGCAGATGTACATCGCCGGCACCAAATTGCTCGAGACCTATGCCGTCCCGCCGCTGTTGCACAACCAGGCGCTGGCCATCAGCGTGACGTCGTACAACGGCATGCTGTATTTCGGCATCAATGCCGACCGCGAAGCGATGAGCGACGTCGAGCTGCTGCCGGGCCTGTTGAACCAATCGCTCGAGGAATTGCTGGAAGCTTCCCGGTCGTAGTCGGAGGTCAACCTTGCTGCCTGGATCTATCATCCGTTGATATGAGCATCGCGACCAAAGACGGCGAGTCCGCGAAGGCGCACAGCAAGAAGTCGGCTTCGCCGCCCGTGCGCAAGGTGCCCGACGAGATTTATCGAGCCGAATTGTTCCGGCTGCAAACGGAATTCGTCACGCTGCAGGAGTGGGTGCGGCACACCGGCGCCCGCGTCGTGGTCATCTTCGAGGGCCGCGACGGGGCGGGCAAGGGTGGAACCATCAAGCGGATCACCGAATACCTGAACCCGCGGGCCGTCCGCATCGCGGCGCTGCCCGCGCCGACGGAGCGCGAGCGCGGACAGTGGTACTACCAGCGCTATATCGCCCATCTGCCGGCCGAAGGGGAGATCGTGCTGTTCGATCGGTCGTGGTACAACCGCGCCGGTGTCGAGAAGGTGATGGGATTCTGCACGCCGCAGGAGTACGTGCTGTTTTTGCGGCAGACACCGATCTTCGAGCAGTTGCTGATCGACGAGGGGATCCTGCTCCGCAAATATTGGTTCTCGGTTTCCGAGGCCGAACAGCTGCGCCGCTTCAGGGCGCGGCTGAATGATCCTGTGCGGCAATGGAAATTGTCAACGATGGATCTGCAATCGGTTTACCGGTGGGAAGAATATTCGCGGGCCAAGGATGAGATGATGGTGCACACCGATACCTCGTTCAGCCCTTGGTATGTGGTGGAATCGGACATCAAGAAGCACGCGCGGCTGAACATGATGGCCCATTTGCTGTCGACGATCGACTACCACGAGGTGGAACGGCCGAAGATCAAACTTCCGAAACTTCCGCTGCCTGCCGTGAGTTACCAGCGCCCGCCGCGCGACCTGGCGACGTATGTCGACGACTTCGCGGCCACGTTGATCGGGGACTGAGCCATCCAGGTCTACATTCCGGCCACGCTGGCCATGTTGCAGGGCCTGGTGGCCGACGGCTCGTTGCGGCCCGTCAACGGCACCGCGTTCGCCCTGACGCCGACGTTGCGTGAGGCGTACGCCGAGGGCGACGACGACGAGCTCGCCGAGGTCGCGCTGCGCGAGGCGGCGCTGGCGTCGCTGCGCCTGCTGGCCGACACGGAAGCCGAAGGGGCGCCCGGATCCCTGCCGCCGCGGCGCGCGGTGCTGGCCGCCGAGGTGGGCGACGTCACCTTCCGTCCCGACCTCGACGACGCGGTGGTGAGACTCGGCGGGCCCGTCGCGCTGGCGGACGTGATCGCCGCGTACGTCGACAATGCGGATGCCGAGCCGGCCGTGACGAAGGCGATCGAGGCCATCGACGCCGCCGACCTGGGCGATGAGGACGCCGAACTGATTGTTGGCGACGCGCAGGACCATGACTTGGCGTGGTACGCCAACCAGGAGCTGCCGTTCCTGCTCGAGCTGCTGTAGGGGCGAAGGGTGGCGTGTTCTCGGCCACGACGCTAGCTACGCAACCGTAGGTTACGGTACCGTAGGTTTCGTGAGGCCCACCGAATCGACCACAATGGTCAGCGCAAGTAAGACGCCGCGTAGTGAGCAGGAGCCTCCCCTGGGCAGACGTAACCCATCGATCACGGGCAACGTCGTCGAAACCACGCGGCCAGTCGTCGCCGGCGCCGACCGGCACCCCGGTTGGCACGCGCTGCGCAAGCTGGCCGCCCGCATCACGACACCACTGTTGCCAGACGACTACCTGCATCTGGCCAATCCCCTGTGGTCGGCGCGGGAAGTGCGGGGCCGCATCCTCGAGGTGCGCCGCGAGACGGAGGATTCGGCGACCCTGGTGATCAAGCCGGGGTGGGGCTTCAACTTCGACTACCAGCCGGGTCAGTACATCGGGATCGGTCTGCTGATGGACGGACGCTGGCGCTGGCGGTCGTATTCGCTGACGTCCAGCCCCGCCGCGACGTCCGGGTCCGGCTCGGCGCGCACGGTGACCATCACGGTGAAGGCGATGCCCGAAGGGTTTCTGTCGTCGCACCTGGTGGCGGGCGTCGAGCGGGGGACCATCGTCCGGCTGGCCGCCCCGCAGGGCAACTTCGTGTTGCCCGACCCGGCGCCGTCATCGATCTTGTTCCTCACCGCCGGATCCGGGATCACGCCGGTAATGTCCATGCTGCGAACGCTGGTGCGCCGCAACCAGATTGGCGACATCGCGCACGTCCATTCGGCGCCGACGGAATCCGACGTGATGTTCCGGGCCGAGTTGGCCGCGCTGGCGGCCGACCATCCGGGCTATCGCCTACTGCTGCGGGAGACCCGTACCCAGGGCCGTCTCGACCTCGCCCGGCTCGACCACGACGTATCGGACTGGCGCGAACGGCACACCTGGGCCTGCGGGCCGGAGGGCATGCTGACCCAGGCCGAGAAGATCTGGTCGGCGGCAGGCATCGGTGACCGGCTGCACCTGGAACGGTTCGCCGTGTCCAAGGCCGCGCCGGCCGGCTCCGGCGGAACGGTCACCTTCGCCCGGAGCGATCGCGCCGTCGTCGCCGACGCGGCGACGTCGTTGATGGACGCGGGGGAGGGTGCAGGCGTGCAGATGCCCTTCGGCTGTCGAATGGGTATATGCCAGTCGTGCGTCGTCGGCCTGGTGGAGGGGCACGTCCGTGACCTGCGCACCGGCGCGGAACACGACCCGGGCACCCGGATTCAGACCTGCGTGTCCGCCGCTTCCGGCGATTGTGTGCTCGACATCTGAAGGCTACTCACAGGTAACCTACGGAATCGTAGGTTACGATAACGTAGGTCTGGACCTGGTTTAGGACGGACAAATCGACCGCAGGGAGAAAAAGACGATGGCGATCACCGACGTCGACGTATTCGCCCATTTGACGGACGCCGACATTGAAAACCTGGCCGTTGAGCTGGACGCCATCCGCCAGGACATTGAAGACTCTCGCGGCGCGCGCGACGCCCGCTACATCCGCCGCACGATCGCGGCCCAGCGCGCGCTGGAGGTGGCGGCCCGGCTGACGCTGGCCGCCAGCTCGAAGCGCTCGGCCTGGTGGGCCGGGACCGTCACGCTGGGCGTGGCCAAGATCATCGAAAACATGGAGATCGGCCACAACGTCATGCACGGCCAGTGGGACTGGATGAACGACCCGGAGATCCACTCCTCGACGTGGGAGTGGGACATGAGCGGGTCGTCGAAGCACTGGCGCTACACCCACAACTTCGTGCATCACAAGTACACGAACATCCTCGGGATGGACGACGACGTCGGCTACGGCTTGCTGCGCGTCACCCGGGACCAGCGCTGGAAGCGCTTCAACCTGTTCAACCTGGTCTACAACACCCTGCTTGCGCTGCTCTTCGAGTGGGGCGTCGGCCTGCAGCACGTGGAGCTCGGCAAGATCGTCAAGAAGCGGATGGAGCAGGACGACGCCCGCCAGCGGGTGGACGAGTTCCTGGCCAAGGCCGGCCGGCAGGTGGTCAAGGATTACGTCGCGTTCCCGGCGCTGACCGCGCTGTCACCCGGCGCCACCTACCGATCCACGCTGAAGGCCAACGCGGTCGCCAACATAATCCGCAACGTGTGGGCCAACGCCGTCATCTTCTGCGGCCATTTCCCCGATGGCGCAGAGAAATTCACCAAGACCGACATGATCGGCGAGACCAAGGGGCAGTGGTACCTGCGCCAGATGCTGGGCAGCGCCAACTTCGAGGCCGGGCCGGCGCTGCGGTTCATGAGCGGCAACCTGTCCCACCAGATCGAGCACCACCTGTTCCCGGACCTGCCGAGTAACCGGTATGCGGAGATCGCGGTGCGGGTGCGCGAGATCTGCGACAAGTACGACCTGCCCTACACCACCGGGTCGTTCCTGGTTCAGTACGGCAAGACGTGGCGCACGCTGGCCAAGCTGTCGCTGCCGAACAAGTACCTGCGCGCCGACGCCGACGACGCTCCGGAAACCCGCAGCGAGCGCATGTTCGCCGACCTGGAGCCCGGTTTCGCGGGCACCGACCCGGAGACCGGCCGGCGGCGCGGGCTGAAGACAGCCATCGCGACCGTGCGTGGCTGGCGGCGCGCCAAGCGTGCGCAGCGTGACGCGCAGCGCGCGGTCGGCGGCGCGGACGACCTGGCCGCCTAGCCTTTCCGCCGAGCACGTTCGGCGCTTCGGTCGTTCGCCATACTGGGACACGTGCAGGTGTTCGTCGGATCGCAGGTGTCGCACTGGGATTTTCCGCGTAGCACCGCCAGTGTCGCGTTGATGACCGAGTTCGGTTGCGAGAACGGCCTTGCCGTGGCGGACCTGCTCGAGGGAACCGGCCTGTCGCAGGCCGACCTGCACGACCACAACCGGATGATCGTCGGACGCCAGGAGCTGGCGGTCGTGACGAACCTGGTGAACCTGCTGGGGAACCCGGCCGACCTCGGGGTGCGGGTGGGCCGCAGCTATCACGTCGGATCGTTGGGCATCTTCGGGTTCGCCTGCCTGACGAGTTCGACGCTGGGCGACGCCGTCCGGTTCGCCGCCCGGTTCTACGAGCTCAGCTACGGCTTCTGCCTGCCGACCGTCATGGTCGAGGGGCCGGTCGCGGCAATGCGGCTCGACCTGCCCGACTTGACCGGGCCGGTTGCGGAGTTTCTGGTGCGGCGTGACCTGGCGGCCATCGCCCGGGTCATGGCGGAGATGCTGGGCCGCCCGGTCCCGTTCACCTCGATCGAGTTCGCAGGCCCGGCGCCCGCATCGGGAGACGCCTTGGCCCGCAAGGCATTCGGCGTGACACCCCGCTACGACTCGCCGGCCAACGTGGCGCGCTGGCCCGCCGCCCTGCTGGACAACCCGCTCCCGCAGGCCAGCGAGATGACCGTGGCCATGTGCGAGCAGCAGTGCCTGGCGCTGTTGGAACGCCGCCGGGAGCGGTCCGGTGTCGCCCGGCGGGTCCGCGACCGGCTGGCGTCGGTTGATGGCGAACCCCACACGATCGCGGCCGTCGCCCGGCAGCTGGCGATGAGCGAGCGGACGCTGCGGCGGCGGCTCGCCGAGGAAAACACGAGCTTTCGCGACCTGGTCGAAGAGGTGCACCGGGTGCTCGCCGAGGAGCTGTTGGCGACGGGCGCGCTGTCGGTCGACGACGTCGCGCTGCGGCTCGGTTACGCCGAGGCGACGAGCTTCATCGCCGCGTTCAAGCGGTGGACCGGCACCACACCCGCGCGCTATCAGCGTTCGGTCGCGCCGCGGGCCCGGCTGCAGACCGTCTGATCGTGGCCGGAATCATGGATTTGCCGACCGCAATCGGCTGTCGGCAAGGCGCAACGCGCCCCTAACTTTGGAGTCATGACTTCGACTCGTCCTCGCGTGCTGGTGATCGGGGCCGGCTTCGGCGGCCTGGCCGCCGCCTATGAGCTGTCCAGGGATGGTCTCGCCGACGTGACGGTGCTGGAGAAGGCCGACGACATCGGCGGCGTCTGGCGGGAGAACACCTACCCGGGTGCCGCCTGTGACGTCCCGTCGAACCTGTACTCCTACTCCTTCGCCCGGAAGTCCGACTGGGGCCGGCGATACGCGGAGCAGCCCGACATTCTCGGTTACATTCACGACACCGCCGATCGGTTCGGCCTTCGCGACCTGGTGCGGACCGGGGTGGAGGTCACCTCGGCCCGCTACGACGACGGAACCGCCACGTGGCGGGTGGAGACCTCGACCGGCGACGTGTTCGAGGCCGACGTGCTGGTGCCCGCGGTCGGGCAGTTGTCGCGCCCGGCGCTGCCGAACATCCCGGGACTCGACACCTTCGCGGGCCCCTCGTTCCATTCCGCGCAGTGGCGCCACGACGTCGAGTTGGCCGGCAAGCGCGTCGCCGTCCTCGGCACCGGCGCGTCGGCGATCCAATTCGTGCCGCGCATTCGCGAGACCGCCAAGCACGTGACCGTCTTTCAGCGGTCCGCCCCGTACATCATCCCCAAGCCGGATCGCGCCTACACCGACGCGCACCACGCCGCCTTCCGCACGGTGCCCGGCTTCTCCGCCGCCATGCGCGGGCTGATCTGGGAGATCTCGGAGTCCTTCGGCCTCGCGCTGACCAAAGCCGCCCCGCTCGCCCGGCTGGTGGGTGTCGCCGCGTCGGCAAACCTCAAGCGCCACATCAAAGATCCGGTGCTGCGGGCCAAGCTCACGCCCGACTACCCGATCGGCTGCAAGCGCGTGCTGTTCAGCAGCGACTGGTACCCGGCGCTGGCCTGCGACAACGTCGACGTCGAGACCGACACGATCACCGAGGTGACGCCCGCGGGTGTGCGCACGGCCGACGGCCAGGGTCACGAGGTCTTGCATGAGGTAGACGTCATCATCTACGGCACCGGATTCAAGGCCACCGAATTCCTCGCGCCGATGACGATCACCGGCCGCGACGGCCGGGACCTGCAGTCCGAGTGGGCCGCCGGGGCGCGCGCCCATCTCGGTATGGCGGTGCCCGGCTTCCCGAACATGTTCCTGATCTACGGGCCGAACACCAATCTCGGCAGCAGCTCGATCATCCTGATGATGGAGCAGCAGGCCCGCTACATCCGCCAGATCACCGAGGAGCTCGCGCGCGGGGGTGTGGCCCGCGCGTTCGAGGTCCGGCGCGACGTGGAGCAGGCGTACGACGCGGAGATCCAGGCCCGCCTGGACGCCGGCGTCTGGACCAGCTGCGACTCCTGGTATCGCACCGCCTCCGGCCGGGTCACCACCAACTGGCCGGGGCTGGTGCACGAATACCAGCGCCGCACAAGGGCAGTGGCTTTCGCGGACTACGAAGTGGTGTTACCCGACCGCGCGGGCACGAAGGTCGGTGCGTGACCCGATTCGACGGCCGGGACTACGCTGGCAGACATGCTCGCAGCGTTTGGATTCGAAACCCTGGGCGTGGTTGTCGGGGACATGTTCTTCGTCGACCCGGACCCCAACGAGGGTCAGGAAACCCCGGAACGGGGAGTCAGGCTGGAACTGCGCCTCGTCGACCGGGATGAGCCGCACGGGTCGATTTACGCCGGCATCCCGATCGGCTTCAACCGTCCAGTGTGGCGGGTGGACCTGTTCGGCTCCACCGAGAGCCCGCCCGGGACGTTGGACCGCGCGCATCACCATCCCCGCTTCGACGGGTGGGAACCCGGCCGCCGGCATTTCGTTCCCGAGCTGTCCGCCGACCCGGTCGCCTGGCTGGCCGGTCAGCTGGCCGACCCGGCCGCCGTGCTGGCCCGGGCGGGCGTCGACCCGGACGAGGTTCCCGAGGCCGACAAGGCCGGGCTCGCCGCGGCGGCACCGGAGATCGTCGCCGCGGTCAAACGGATGCTCGACGGCGTGCGCGACGGGGCATTGGCGCCTGCGCCGCCCGAGCCAGTGGCCGCCGCCCGCACCGGCTGGCTCTGAGCTCTCGAATTCGGTTGCCTAGCAACGGCTACCGGGAGTCTTCCGCGGAAAAGACGTCGATCGCCCGCACGGGCGTCAACATCACCAACGGGATCTGACGACTGGTTGACTTCTGATAGGTGAGGTACGGCGGATACAGGTGAGACATGTACGCCCACACCTGATGGCGTTCCTCGGCTTCGGGCTCGCGCCAGGTGGCCTCGAATGCTTGGGTCGCGATCTGGACGCCGATTGTGTTGCTCTGCACAACATTCAGGTACCACTCCGGATGCGTGTCGGCGCCTCCCTTGGATGCGACGACCACGATCTCGCCACCGACGTTGCCGTAGATCAACGGCCTGATATAGCTCTTGCCCGATTTGCGGCCCACACACCTGATCAAGCAGTGGGTGGTCAGTACCCGGCCCCCGACTGCGCTGACATCCATGATGTGGCCCCGCGCGCCGCCGGAGGTCAGATACGTGTCGAGGTGCTCGCTGATCCAGTCACTGCGCGCCGCTCGGATCGATGCGGCGTCGGCGTCGCTCATGGATGACTCCTAGCGTTAACGAGGCGAAGGCCCTTGGATTGCGGTTCCGCCGCCGACTATGCCAGGCCGACCCGCCGACCATGCGCCGACCCGAACACCCTTTGCGCCGATTGCGTCTCCGCCCCAGGTCTTCTCATGAAGATGTGACCGCCCCATCGGTAGACAGCGGTGGAGCGCGCTGCCAGTGTGGTGTTGGCGGGCAGTCGTGGGGAGGGGCCAGCGACATGGGCAGTGAGCATGCATTGGTCTGCGGCGCGAGCATCGCTGGCCTGTTCGCTGCCAGGGTGTTGTCGGATTTCTATGGCACAGTCACCGTGGTCGAGCGTGACAAGTTGCCCGATGGCACATTTCAGCGGCGAGGGGTTTCACAAGGCCGCCATCTGCATCAGATGCTCAGCCGGGGTGTGCCGTACCTCGTGGACTTGTTTCCAGGCCTGGTAGAGGAACTCGAAGCGGCGGGTGCCATAGTCCTTGACAGTCCCGATGACCCTGGCCTGTTCCATCTGGGCGTCGGTGACATCGTGTTTTGCCGGTCGGGGAGGTTCACACGGTCCGAGGGCATGGTCGTGTTCTTGGCCAGCCGGCCGCTGCTGGAAGGACTTATTCGACGGCGGGTGCGCTCGATCGCAAATGTCACATTCATGGACGGGCATGAAGTGGCGGAGACGATGATCGACCCTACTGGCCGGGTCACGGGTGCAAGGGTGGTCGAACGTGAAACCGGCCAGGAACGTGTGCTGACGACCGACCTCGTCATCGACGCGACTGGTCGTTCCGCCCGCACCCCGGCGTTCTTGGAGGCCAATGGTTATCGAAGGCCCCCTGAACGCCGCTACACGATTGACCTGAGCTACTCAAGCCAATTCTTCCGCTTGGCACCTGGGGCGCTCGCCGAGCGAGCCGTGTTGGGAATTCCCACACTCGACAGTCCGGAGGGTTTCGGGTTGTTGCCTTACGAAGACGGAACCGCCATCGCCACGGTGATCGGTTTCGCTGGCAGGAAGACACCAACCGACCTGCCCGGGTTGCTTGATTCAGTTTCCTCCTCCATGCCGAACCATGTCTCTGCGGTGCTGCGCGCCGCGGAACCCATTGGCGAGGTCTCCACTCAGCGGTATCCCACCAGCGTTTGGCGTTGTTATCACAAGCTCCCCCGGTTTCCAAAGGGCTTGGTGGTCATGGGCGATGCCTTATGCAGCCTCAATCCCGTGTATGGCCAAGGTATGACCTCGTCGGCGTTGCAGGCAGCGGTGCTCCGAACGTGCTTGACCGATGGTAATGAGGAGTTAGGCTTCCGCTTCTTTCGCGCCTCCGCCAGGAAGTTGTCACCGATGTGGTGGGCGAATCGGTTCTTCGATTTCGCCATCATCCCGTCAAATGATTGGCAGTCGACGCCAAAGCGGTTCATCAGTCTCGGCATGCGCAAGCTTTACCTGGCGGCGGCGACCGACGTAGTAGTCACCGAGACGCTGTTCAGACAGATGCAACTCCTCGGGCAGCCCACGGATCTTCTCCGGCCATCCCTGTTACGCAGGGTGATCGCCGGCAACCGGCTCAAGGCAACGCGCGCGTGACCGGGGGAGGGGCGCAATCCTTACTGTTTTTAGACCCCGCTCTTAGGAGCCGCTGGTCACCTTTTCGGCGAGCGCAGCCAGCTTGGCGTCGAGTTGTTCCGCGGCGCTGAGCAAGTCGGGATTGGGTTCGACGACCATCAGCGATGACGGCTTGACGTAGGTCAGGCTGCTGCCGGCCGGCTCGTCGGTGATCAGCAGCTCGACCGGGGCGAACAGGCCCGCCGTCACGTCGCGGCGCAGCATCGTGATCGCGATCAGCGGGTTGCCGAGGATGACGCGGATCGCCTTGCGGTCGATGCCGGCCTTCGGGATCCACGCGCCGTGGTCGACGACACCGAACAGCATGAATCCGCTTGGCCCGACGTGGGGTTCGACGCGCTCCCGGTAGGACTCCCAGCTCTCGCTGGTCGTCGCGATGTCGTTGATCGGGACGGGGCGCTCGCCGATATCGTCGAGCAACGCGGCTAGCAGCTCGTCGAAGCTCTTGGCGCTCTCGTAGCGCACCCGCACGCCGTCGAATCGAATCTCGGTCATCGCACTCACAGCTTCCCTGTTCTTTGATCCTCGCCAATCTTGAGGATTGGAGTCCGGTTCTCCGGTTGAATCCGCTCCCACAGGCCGCCCTTGCCCAACTCTCGTCCCAACTGGTCTTCTCTGCGGAACCACTCCTCGGCGCTCCTGATCCGATTCGGGTGAATCTCGTCGAGCAGATCGTAATCGCGTTTGACGACGCCGAATTTCCAGAGATTCCAGAACCCCGTGAAGTTGTCGCGGATGTTCATGGTGCTCTTGTCATTTGGGTCGGCGTTGTATCCGGCTGGCGCATCCGCGGCCCTACTGAGAGGGCCTTTCCTCCAGTACGCGTCTAAATCGGTATCGATGTACCGCGCCGGATGCCCGGTGACCTTCTCGAACGCCGCGGCGAGATCCGCATAGGCGATGTGGTCGATCGCGGCTTCGAGATCCATGCCGTTCGCGCGCTCGGGATGGTCGAAGAGCCAGCGGACGTAATATCCGCAATCGTCAAGAGCCACATGGGGAACGGCACCCGCGCCGAGCGGAACCCGCCACGTCACGACACCGTCCTCGACGGCAGGCGTCATGGGTGTCCCGGGTGATATCACCATCTCGATGTACGGACCCGACGTGAAGACCGCCGCGCCCATCCGATCACCGTTCACCCGATTCTGGAACAGGATCCACTCACCCACCCGGCCCTTGCCGTCATAGTGGCCGGTGCGGAAGCGGGAGTCGAATCCCGACTTCTTGAGCCCATAGTCGAGGTTCCCGTAGACGAAAAATTTCACTCCTTCTTCGATGGCTATCTCGTAACTGCGGATAGCCCAATACATCTCGGTTTTCTCGCCCGTGTTGAACCCGTCGATGTTGACGAATGCTCCGTCGCAACCGCGAAATCCCTCCCGCAGGACCGCCTCGTCGGCGAACGAGCCTTCCAGGACGGACACGTTGTCGAGGGCGAGGAGGTCCTCCGCTCTTCGCGAGGCGGGGTCGCGGCTTAGGAATCGCACCGAGTACTTCTGGTCGGAGACCAGGGCACGAATGACAGGAATGCCCTGGGCTCCGGTGCCGCCGATGACGAAGATTCCCGAGACGGGGGACATCACAACCGCTCGATGATGGTCGCGTTGGCCATGCCGCCGCCCTCGCACATCGTCTGCAGCCCGTACCGCCCGCCGCGCTGTTCCAAAGCGTTGACCAGGGTCGTCATGATGCGGGCGCCGCTGGCGCCCAGCGGATGACCGATCGCGATGGCGCCGCCGTTGACGTTGGTCTTCGCCAGGTCGGCGCCGGTGTCCTGCGCCCAGGCCAGCACCACGGGTGCGAACGCCTCGTTGACCTCGAACAGGTCGATGTCGGCCAGCGTCAGCCCGGCGCGGTGCAGCACCTTCTCGGTGGCCGGGATGACCCCGGTCAGCATGTAGAGCGGGTCGGAGCCCACCACGGTGGTGGTGTGGATGCGGGCCAGCGGACGCAGGCCGAGTTTCTTGGCGGTTTCGCTGGTGGTGATCATGACCGCGGCGCTGCCGTCGGAGAGCGGCGAGGAGTTGCCCGCCGTGATCGACCAATTGATCTGCGGGAAGCGGTCTTTCATCGCTTCGCTGTAGAACGCCGGCCGCAAGCCGGCCAGCGTCTCGACCGTCGTGCCCGGCCGGATGAATTCGTCGGTGGACAGGCCGGCGATCGGGATCAGCTCGTTGTCGAACAGCCCGTCCTTGGTGGCGCGGGCGGCCTTGTCGTGGCTGCCGGCGGAGAACTCGTCGAGCTGGGTGCGCGAGAAGCCCCACCGCGCGGCGATCAGTTCGGCGCTGAGGCCTTGCGGCACCAGGCCATCGGGGTAGCGCCGGGTCATGTCGTTACCGAAGGGATTGCTGCCCGGCAGCACCGAGGTGCCCATTGGGACGCGGCCCATGGATTCCACGCCGGCGGCGACGACGACGTCGTAGGCGCCGGAAAGCACGCCCTGGGCGGCGAAGCTGATGGCCTGCTGGCTGCTGCCGCACTGCCGGTCGATCGTGACGCCGGGAACCGACTCGGGGAAGCCGGCGCCCAGCAACGCGTTGCGGGCGATGTTGACCGCCTGGTCGCCGACCTGGGCGACGGCACCGGCGATGACGTCGTCGATCTGCGCGGGGTCCACCCCGGTGCGTGCCACGACTTCGCGCAGGCTGTGCGCGAGCAGGTCGGCGGGCAGCACATCGTGCAGCGCGCCGGTGGGCTTGCCCTTGCCGATCGGGGTGCGGACGGCTCCGACGATGACGGCGTCGCGGTTCATGGCTCCTCCTTGAGTCCCACCATCTAGGTATAGATCGCTGTACTCAGATAAACATCTAGGTACACTAAAAGCAACCCAGCCCGGGAGGTGATCTATGACACTGCTGCAAGGACCGCTGGCCGACCGCGACGCCTGGTCGGCCGTGGGCCAGTGCGCGATCGAGAAGACGATGGGGGTGGTGGGCACGAAGTCCGCGATGCTCATCATGCGCGAGGCGTACTACGGCACAACGCGCTTCGATGACTTCGCCCGCCGGGTGGGCATCACCAAGGCCGCCACCTCGGCGCGGCTGTCCGAACTGGTCGAGCTCGGGCTGCTGAAGCGGCAGCCGTACCACGAGCCCGGGCAGCGGCGTCGGGAAGAGTATGTGCTCACCGAGGCCGGCATCGACTTCATGCCGGTGGTGTGGTCGATGTTCGAGTGGGGCCGGCGCCATTTGCCGGGGCACAATCGCCTCCGGCTCACCCATCTCGGCTGTGGCGCCGAGGCGAGCGTCGAAATCCGTTGCGCCCAAGGCCATAAGGTGCCGCCCGACGAACTCGGCATGCGGCTGGCTAAGTCTGGTTGAGCGCCTTCAGCAGCCGCCGGGCCGCGGCCACGCGGCGGGCGGCGGGGCCGGACAGGGTGTCGAGCGCGCATTCGGGGTCGGCCGGCGGCCCCATGTGTCCGCAGCCGCGGGGGCAGTCCTCGATCGCACCGGCCAGATCCGAGAAGGCCATCAGCACGTCGTCGGGCTCGATGTGCGCCAGCCCGAAAGAGCGGATGCCCGGGGTGTCGATCACCCAGCCGGAGGTCGCCAGGGGCAGCGCGACCGATTGTGTGGAGGTGTGCCGTCCGCGGCCGATGTCGGTGACCTCGCCGACGGCCCGTTCCGCCTCGGGGACAAGGCGATTCACCAACGTGGATTTGCCGACCCCGGAATGCCCCAGCAGCACGGTGATCTTGCCGGCCAGCAGGTCGGCGACCGCGAGCAGCGGATCGTCGCGGCCCGCGACCACCACCGTCAAGTCCAGGTCCACGAAATGCGACGCGAACGGCTCCGGCGGGGCGAGGTCGGTCTTGGTCAGGCACAGAATCGGCTTCAGCCCGCCGGCGAAGGCCGCGATGAGCGCCCGGTCGACCAGGCCGGTGCGCGGCGGCGGGTCGGCCAGCGCCACCACGATCAACAGCTGGTCGGCGTTGGCGACCACCACGCGTTCGGTCGGATCGGTGTCATCGGCCGTGCGCCGCAACACCGTTCGCCGTTCCCCGCGCCGCACGATGCGCGCCAGGGTGTCCAGCCGTCCGGACAGGTCGCCGACCACATCGACGTCGTCACCGACCACGATCGGGGTGCGACCCAGTTCCCGGGCCCGCATCGCCGTGACCCGGCGATCGGGGTCCCCGCCCAGCACGCATCCCCAGCGGCCGCGATCGACGCTCACCACCATCGCGGCCTCGGCGTCGGCGTGCTGGGGACGAGTCTTGGTGCGCGGTCGCGAGCCCCTTCCGGAGCGGACCTTGACGTCGGACTCGTCGTAATCGCCGGGCCTCAAATATCGGACCCCAGCATCTGCGCCCACAGCCGCGGAAACTCCGGCAGCGTCTTGGAAGTGGACCCGATGTCGTCCACCTGAACGCCGGGCACCCGCAGCCCGACGATCGCGCCCGCCATCGCCATCCGGTGGTCGGCGTAGGCGCGCCAGACGCCGGCGCGCAGCGGTGTCGCGGTGATCACCAGGCCGTCGGCGGTTTCGGTGCAGTCGCCGCCCAGGCGATTGATCTCGGCGCTCAGCGCGGCGAGCCGGTCGGTCTCGTGCCCGCGCAGGTGGCCGATGCCGGAGAGGCGGGACACCGATCCCGGCTTGGCGAGCGCGGCCAGCGCCGCCACCGCCGGGGTCAGCTCGCCGACGGCGCGCAGGTCGACGTCAAAGCCGTCGTAGTCGGCGGATCCCTGCACTTCGAGGAACGAATCGCCTTGGGTGACAACGGCGTTCAGCTTGCCCAACACGGTCAGGATGTTGTCGGCGGGTTGCACGCTGGCCGCCGGCCAGCCGGTGATGCGCACCGTTCCGCCGCTGACCACGGCCGCCGCCAGGAACGGAACGGCGTTCGTCAGATCGGGTTCCACCTCCCAGTGTCGCGCCGCGACCGGGCCGGGGCGCACCCGCCAGCGGTTGGGCTCCGAGTCGTCGACGTCGACCCCGGCCTGCCGCAGCATCACCACGGTCATCGCGATGTGCGGCGCCGACGGCAGCGTCGCGCCGGTGTGCTGCACGGTCAGGCCGTCGGTGAACGACGCCGCGCACAGCAGCAGCCCCGACACGAACTGCGACGACGCCGAGGCGTCGATGGCCACGGTGCCCCCGGCGACCGAGCCGCCGCCGTGCACCCGGAAGGGCAGACCCGCGCCCTCGATCGGCACGCCCAGGCCGCGCAGCGCGTCGAGCAGCGGCGCGATCGGCCGCACCCGGGCCTGCTCGTCCCCGTCGAACTCGACCACCGCTTCGGCCAGCGCCGCCAGCGGCGGGACGAACCGCAGGACCGTGCCGGCCAGCCCGCAATCCACGCGCGCGTCGGGCCCGGGAGCGATCCGTCCGCTCACCGTCAGCTCGGAGCCGGTGCCCTCGACGCGCAGGCCCAGGGTGCGCAGCGCGCCGATCATCAGGTCGGTGTCCCGGCTGCGCAGCGCCCCGCTGATTGTCGGGGTGCCATTACCCTGCGCGGCCGCCAGCGCCGCCAGCACCAGCGCCCGATTGGTCTGCGACTTCGAGCCCGGAACGGTCACGGTCGCGTGCACCGGATTCGGCGCGCTGGGGGCCGTCCACATACTCACCGGTCCATCATTGCGTGTCACCGCGTTCTGCCACCATGGGAGTTATGTGTGGACGGTTCGCGGTCACCACCGATCCGGCGCTGCTGGCCCAGAAGATCAAGGCGATCGACGAGGCCACCGGCGCGTCCGAGAGTGCCGGGGCGCCCAACTACAACGTGGCCCCCACCTCGACCATCGCGACCGTCGTGAGCCGGCACACCGACCCCGACGACCAGCCCACCCGTCGGGTGCGGCTCATGCGCTGGGGCCTGGTGCCCCCCTGGGCCAAGGCCGGTTCCGACGGGGCGCCGGAAACCAAGGGCCCGATGCTGATCAACGCCCGCGCGGACAAGGTCACCACCTCGCCCGCCTTCCGGTCGAGCGCCAAGTCGAAGCGGTGCCTGATCCCGATGGACGGCTACTACGAATGGCGGGTCAACGACGCCGTCGCGGGCAAGAAGTCCCGCAAGACGCCGTTCTTCATGTACCGCGAGGATGGCGAACCGCTGTTCATGGCCGGGCTGTGGTCGGTCTGGAAACCGGCCAAAGACGCTCAGCCACTGCTGAGTTGCACGATCATCACCACCGACGCGCCCGGCGAGCTGGCGGAGATCCACGACCGGATGCCGTTGGTGGTCCCGGAGCGGGAGTGGGACCGCTGGCTGGACCCGGACGCCCCGGTCGACGAGAAGCTGCTGGCTCACGCGCCCGACGTGCGCGGCATCCGGATGCGCGAGGTGTCGACGCTGGTCAACAATGTCCGCAACAACGGGCCCCAGCTAGTCGAGCCGGCCGGACCGGAGCCCGAGCAGGCGACCTTGCTTTAGTTGCTGAGAACCAGCTTCCAGTTGCCGTTGACGTTGCGATCCGGCACGCACCAGAAGTTGTTCCAGTTTCCCGGGGTTGACGCCTTCACGCCCGGCCCCGCGTCCTGGCAAGCGGCCCGGGTCGGGTAGTTGCCCTCGGTTTGGATCGTGTCGGCGTTGCCGGTGCCCACGCCGATCGTCATCAGTCCGGAGAAAGCCAGCACACCGGCGGCGACCATCGTCGCGCCGCGGGATCGCTTCGTCGTCATGGCGCGAGCGTAATGCCACGACCAGGAATCGGTCCCGGTTTTCGCCATGCCGCTACGCCCGGATGTGGGCGGTGATCGCGCCGGTCAACCGGATCAGGTCCCGCGGTGAAACCCCGACGTCCCAGCCGCGCCGGCCGGCGCTGCAGTACACCCGATCCCAGGCCAGGGCGCCCGCATCCACGACGGTCGGCAGGGACCTGCGCTGCCCGAACGGCGACACGGCGCCGACGACGTAGCCGGTGGCGCGCTCGGCGGCGGCGGCCTCGGCCATGCCGGCCTTGACCACCCCCAGCGCCGCGGCGGCCGCCTTGAGCGAGAGCCGGTCCGGCACCGGCAGTATCGCGACCGCGAGCCCGCCCGGCACCGCGACGACAAGGGTCTTGTAGATCTGCCCGGGCGCGATGCCGCGCTCGGTCAGCGCGTGCACCGCTTCGTCACCGAACGAACGTTCCCGCCGATCGTGGTCGAAGGTGACAACCTCATGCGGCACACCGGCTTTCGTCAACGCGGCCAGCGCGGGCGTGGCGGCGCGAGCCACGACAAGGGCCCGACTAGGGCCCGGAGTATCCCGGCGGGTTGACGCCGTCCACCCAGAAGTCGACGCCGAGCTGCCCGCCCGGCACGCAGTTGTAGACCGACAGGTCGGTGACGCCGGACTCCACCAGCACGTCCTCGCACAGCAGGGTGTTCCCGGTGTATTCGCGGGCGGGCTTGTTGAGGATGACGTACGCCGCGTCGGAGTACACCTCGGGCTTGCGGGCGCGTCCCATCGCCTCGTCGCCGCCGAGCAGGTTCTGCACCGCGGCGGTAGCCACCAGCGTGCGCGGCCACAACGTGTTGGACGCGATGCCCGCCTCGCGCATCTCCTCGGCGATTCCCAGCGCGCACAGCGTCATGCCGAACTTGGCCATCATGTACGCGGTCGGCTTCAGCCACTCCTTGCCGAGCAGCACGGGCGGCGACAGCGTCAAGATGTGCGGGTTCTGGGCGGCCTTCAGGTGCGGGATGCAGGCCTGCGAGACGGCATAGGTGCCCCGCACCTGGATGCCGTTCATCAGGTCGAACCGCTTCATCGGCACCTCGGTGATGGACCCCAAATTGATGGCGGACGCGTTGTTGACGCAGATGTCGATGCCGCCGAACTGCTCGACGGTCTTGGCCACCGCCGACTCGACCGACTCCGGGTCGCGGACGTCCCCGACGATCGGCAGGGCCGCACCGCCGGCCTCCTCGAGCTCTTTGGCGGCGGTGTACACCGTGCCCGGCAGCTTCGGGTGCGGCTCGGCGGTCTTGGCGATCAGGGCGATGTTGGCGCCGTCTTGTGCGGCGCGTTTGGCGATCGCCAGGCCGATTCCGCGGCTGGCGCCGGAGATGAACATGGTCTTGCCGTTGAGGGACATGGCGTCACATTAACGTCCTGCCGGCACGGGCCGGCTGGGGCCCGGAAATAGCGCGTCGGTTAACGCTGTTAAACGAGGCGGTCTCTGATGTTATGTGGGCGCACCCGGGCAGACACTGTCGGTGGCAGCCTCTAGATTGGGAGGAGCGGTTTGGTGTCAGCGGCGACGAGCCTGTTGGACAGTCCAACGGGTGCCGAGCAGTTGGCTTGCTTTCTGGCAAGCCCGGCGGCGCTTTCAGTGCTGCCCGGCGACACCGCAGCAGAAGGGACCGGGGTACTCGACATGGCCGACACGGACGGCGCAACAGCACAGGAGATTCCCGATCCTGCCCCGCCGGAGACGGACGCCGAACTGATGGCGCGCTTCGAGCGCGACGCGATTCCGCTGCTCGACCAGCTCTACGGCGGTGCGCTGCGCATGACGCGCAATCCCGCCGACGCCGAGGACCTGCTGCAAGAGACGATGGTGAAGGCCTACGCGGGGTTTCGCTCGTTTCGGGCCGGCACCAACCTCAAGGCCTGGCTGTACCGGATCCTGACCAACACCTACATCAACAGCTACCGCAAGAGGCAGCGCCAACCGGCCGAATACCCGACCGAAGAGATCACCGATTGGCAGCTCGCTTCCAACGCCGAGCACTCGTCCACCGGGCTGCGCTCGGCCGAGGTCGAGGCGCTCGAGGCGCTGCCCGACAACGAGATCAAGGAAGCGCTGCAGGCGTTGCCGGAAGAGTTCCGGATGGCCGTCTACTACGCCGACGTCGAGGGATTTCCGTACAAGGAAATCGCAGAGATCATGGACACGCCCATCGGGACGGTAATGTCACGGCTGCACCGCGGCCGGCGTCAACTGCGTGGGCTGCTGGCTGACGTGGCCAAGGAGCGGGGCTTCAACCGCGGCCACCAGGCGCACGAGGAGGTGTCGTCATGAGCGAGCTTTCCGGCCCCAGCGACACCTGCCCGAACGACGACGACCACGGCGCGGTCGGCTGTGCCGAGGTCATCCGCCAGGTTTGGCTCCTGCTCGACGGCGAATGCACCCCGGAGTCCCGGGACCAGCTGCGCCGCCACCTCGAGGCGTGCCCCGGTTGCTTCAAGCACTACGGCCTCGAGGAGCGGATCAAGGCGCTGATCGCCACCAAGTGCAAAGGCGAGAAGGCTCCCGAGGGCCTGCGCGAGCGGCTACGGCTGGAGATCCGCCGGACCACCATCATCCGCGAGACGCAGTAGCGGTCCTCAGGCGTTGGGCCGCTTGCCGTGGTTGGCTTTGCTGTGCTTGCGGTCGCGCTTCTTACGGCCACGCTTGGCCATGGGTCGAACCTCCATTGATGTGGTCATTGATCCGGGCGCCCGGCGCCCGTCAGCCTGCCGCACAGTCTCTCATGAAAGACCCGCGCGGCCACAACGCCCCGTGCGCCGCGGTCCCGACCCCTCCTATGGTTCGATGTACGTGAGCCTGACGGATGGACCAGCAGCCAGCCTGCGCAATGGCCGAAACGAGTGGGGTGAAGATGGCCGAGGATGTGCGCGCCGAGATCGTGGCCAGCGTGCTCGAAGTCGTAGTGAACGAGGGTGACCAGATCGGCAAAGGCGACATCGTGGTGCTGCTGGAGTCGATGAAGATGGAGATTCCCGTCTTGGCTGAGGTCGACGGCACCATCAGCAAGGTGAGCGTCGCGGTGGGCGATGTCATCCAGGCGGGCGACCTCATTGCTGTGATCAGCTAGCCCGGGAAAAGTTGGGACCGTTCTGTCTGCTGCCGGGGAATGGCCCGGGGAGTGAGTGATGTCGACTCTCGGTGATCTGCTTGCCGAACACACCGTGCTGCCGGGGAATGCGGTGGACCACCTGCACGCGGTCGTGGGGGAGTGGCAGCTGCTGGCGGACCTGTCGTTCGCCGACTACCTGATGTGGGTTCGTCGCGACGACGGCATGTTGGTGTGTGTGGCGCAGTGCCGGCCGAACACCGCCCCCACGGTGCTCGTCACCGACTCGGTGGGCAGTGTCGTCGCCGCCGACCAGCTGGCGCTCGTCGCCGAGACCTTCGACTCCGGCACCGCGCAGCGGGATGGCGATGCGGGCCAACAGGATTCGTGGCTGCCCGGCCCGCACGTCGAGGCGACACCGGTGCGGTACGGCGGCCAGGTGGTGGCCGTTCTCACCCGGCATCAGACGGCCGTCGCGGCCGACCGCACGTCCGGCCAGCTGGAGACGGCATACCGGGAATGCGCCGGCGATCTGGTTCACATGCTCGCCGACGGCACCTTCCCCGATGTGGGCGACGTGGTCATGTCCCGCTCCACCCCGCGGGCGGGTGATGGCTTCATCCGATTGGACGTCAACGGCGTCGTGGCCTACGCCAGCCCCAACGCGGTGTCGGCCTACCACCGGATGGGCCTGACCTCCGAGCTGGAGGGCCGCAACCTGGTCAAGGTGACCCGGCCGCTGGTCTCGGACCCCTTCGAGGCGCAGGAGCTGGCCGAGCACGTGCTCGACCTGCTGGCCGGCGGCAAGAGCATGCGGATGGAGGTCGACGCGGGCGGCGCCACGGTGCTGCTGCGGACGCTCCCGTTGGTGGTCGACGGTGCTAGCGCCGGTGCCGCCGTGCTGATCCGCGACGTCACCGAGGTGAAGCGGCGCGACCGGGCCCTGATCTCCAAGGACGCCACGATCCGGGAGATCCACCACCGTGTGAAGAACAACCTGCAGACCGTGGCGGCGCTGCTGCGCCTGCAGGCCCGCCGGACGGTCAACGCCGAAGGGCGCGAAGCCCTGATCGAGTCGGTGCGCCGGGTCTCGTCCATCGCGCTGGTGCACGACGCGCTGTCGATGTCCGTCGACGAACAGGTCAACCTCGACGAGGTCATCGACCGGATCCTGCCGATCATGAACGACGTGGCGTCGGTCGACCGGCCCATCCGGATCAACCGGGTCGGCGACCTCGGCGTGCTGGACTCCGATCGGGCGACGGCCCTGATCATGGTGATCACCGAACTGGTTCAGAACGCGATCGAGCACGCTTTCGACCCGGCGGTCGAAGAGGGATCGGTGACCATCCGCGCCGAGCGTTCGGCGCGCTGGCTTGACGTCGTTGTCCACGACGACGGGCGCGGGCTGCCGGAAGGCTTCAGCCTGGAGACGTCCGACAGCCTGGGCCTGCAGATCGTGCGGACGCTGGTGTCGGCGGAGCTCGACGGCACGTTGGGCATGCGCCAAGCCCCGGCCCGCGGCACCGACGTGGTGTTGCGGGTGCCGATCGGCCGGCGGGCCCGACTGGTCATCTAGGCACACAACAGTGCGGCCCCGACTTTCGTCGAGGCCGCACTGTTTGCTCTAACTGAGTCAGACTCCGCTACGGGCCTTCGTCCGGGCATTGCGACGCTTGAGTGCGCGCCGCTCGTCTTCGCTCATGCCGCCCCAGACGCCCGAGTCCTGGCCGGTGTTCAGGGCCCAGGACAGGCAATCCGTGGTCACCGGGCACCGATTGCAGACCAGTTTCGCGTCAGCGATCTGCGCGAGCGCCGGGCCGCTGTTCCCTACCGGGAAGAACAGCTCCGGGTCTTCGTCGCGACAGACCGCCTTGTGGCGCCAATCCATACGTTGTTACTCCTCACTGAGTGCGCAGCAAGGCGCACGGCCAATTTTCTTCGGCTGTTAACGCGTGCACAAGAAAAGGGTCCGTACCCCTATCTAAATTTCTGCATGCAACCTTTTGATCGTTTCACAGGCCCAACAGATGTCAATAGCCCCGAGTTCGCTCGTGGGCTATCTCACTTTGATCGTTCCGTAGTCGGGCCATTACTCCGTTGTACTACACTGACTGGCCACTCTCCGGGAAAATCTTCCCCGCCTGACCCGCGGCCGCTTCGTATGCGCAGCTCAGAGCGTGTTTTTCTGGGGAGGCGCTACGACCGCCAGCGCGTCGGGCACCGCTTTGAACGTCATACTTTCGCGCACGCCGAGGTAATCCCCGTCGAACTGGCAGGCGACCGGGCCGCCGGTCGAGGTGACCCGCAAGCAGGGCACGTCGTCCTCGGTGATGAGGTGGTCGAAGTCGAACTTGGGCCGCTTGGCGAACATCTGCCGCACGATGCGAAGGGTGGGGATTGTCTTCATGCTCTTGGGCGCGAACACGCCCAGGCCCGACTCGAAGGTGCAGCCGGGATTGGTCCACACCGGCCGCTCGTTGGCGAACGTCCACGGGCTGGAGTTGGACACGAACGCGAAACTCACCCCGGCGATGGGTTCGCGGCCGGGCAGTTCGAGCGTGAGCATCGGTTCGCGGCGCGTGTAGCCCCACACGGCGGGCACCGCTGCGCGAATGTAGCGCCACGCCGTGACCTTGCCGCCCTTGTCGCGTTCGGCCTCGACCGCGGCCACCACCTCGGCGTCGACCCCCATGCCGGTGTTGAACACCGCCCAGCGCTCGCCGCAGTCGATCAGGCCGATGCGGCGCCAGGTGTGGTGGTGGCGATAGTCGTCGAGGAGCTGGATGAGCTGGTTGGTGGCGGCCACCGGGTCCCGCGAGATGCCTAGCGACCGTGCCAGCACATTCGCCGAACCGCCCGGGACCACCGCGACCGCCGGCACCGGGCCGGTGTGCCCGGAAACCACACCGGGACGGCCGAGCAGGCCGTTGACCACCCCGCTCACCGTGCCGTCGCCGCCGTGCACCACCACCAGGTCGACGCCGTCCGCGACCGCCTTCTCCGCGAGTTCGGCGCCGTGTCCGCGGTGGCTGGTGTGTTCGACGGTGAGCTGCAGCCGGCTCTTGAGCGCGTTCGCCAGCAGGTCGCGACCGGCCGGGGTGGTAGTGGTGGCGGTGGGGTTCACGATCAGCACGGCGCGCATGGAGCACGAGCTTATGCGGGCCGGTTAAGGCCACGCTGTGGGGAACTCCCCGGCAGCCGGGTGACTACGCTGACGCGGGTGACAGCTTTCCGCCGCGACCCGGGGGCCGCGCCGGCCGCCGTGCGCGGCGCTGGCCTCCTCGTGGTGGTGCAGGGGTTGGCCGCGCTGGTGGTGGCGGCTGTGCTGGTGGTGCGGGGCGTCGCGGGCGCGGACCAGCGCGTGGTCAACGGGTTGGGCACGGCGGCGTTCTTCGTGCTGGTCGGCGCGGTGGTGCTGGCCGCCGGACGGGCGCTGACGGCCGGCAAGCGCTGGGGCCGCGGGCTGGCCGTGATCACCCAGCTGCTGCTGCTGCCGGTGGCCTGGTACCTAACGGTGGACTCGCACCGGCCCGGCTTCGGGATTCCCGCGGGCATCGCGGCGCTGACCGTGTTGGGCCTGCTCTTCAGCCCCCCGGGAGTCCGGTGGGCCGCCGGCGATCAGCGCGATTCCGCCAGCTCGGCCAACCGGGAGCCGGACAGCCGATAGGTGGTCCACTCGCGCTGGGGCTCGCCCCCGACACCGTCGTACAGCGTGAGGGCGTCGGCGTTCCAGTTCAGCACGGCCCAGGACAACCGCGTGTAGCCGTTGTCGACGCATTCGGCCGCGAGCGTCGCCAGCAGCGCGCGGGCCAGGCCGCGGCGGCGAAATCCCGGCCGCACGAACAGGTCTTCGAGGTAGATGCCCGCCACGCCGTCCCAGGTGGAGAAGTTGAGGAACCACAGCGCCATCGCGGCAATCTCGCGCTCGACTTCGGCGACGTGCCCATACACCGTCGGGACGGCTCCGAAAAGTGCTGCCGCAATTTGCTTTTCGGTGACCGTGCAGTGCTCGGCGGCGTGTTCGAATTCCGCCAATTCGTGGATCATTGCGGTGATTGCGGCGGCGTCTTCCGGCGTGGCGCGGCGAATGGTCATTGCTCGACATCCAATGCGCGCAGGATCGTCGCGAATTTCGTTGTGGTTTCCGCGACTTCTTCGTCGGGGTCGGATTCGGCGACGATGCCGCCGCCGGAGCGGGCGAGCGCGGTGCGGCGGTCCGCCGACAGCTGCGCGCAGCGGATGGAGACCACCCAGCGGCCATCGCCCCGGGCGTCGCACCAACCGACCGCCCCCGCATAGAACCCACGGTCGCCTTCCAACTCGGCGATGAGCTCCACCGCGGCCTTGGTCGGCACCCCGCCGACCGCCGGGGTGGGATGCAGCGCCAGGGCCAAATCGATTGCCGTGGTGGACGTATCGCGAAGCCGAGCGCTGATCGGGGTGCACAGGTGCCACACTGCCGCGGTGCGGCTCAACTCGGGCTCGGCGGCGATCGTCAACTCGTCGCACAGCGGCTCGAGGGCGGCGCGAATGGCTTCGATGACCAGCTGGTGCTCGTGCCGGTCCTTGGCCGAACCCGCCAGCGCGGCGCCGTTGGCGGCGTCGACGTCCGGGTCGGCGGCCCGGGGCGCCGAACCCGCGAACGGCCGGCACGTGACCCGATCTCCGTCGCGCGCCACCAAAAGCTCCGGGCTGGCGCCCACCAGCGCCACACCGGAGTACTCCTCGCCGGCAGCGGTCAGGTCGACCAGATATCCGTAGGCCGCCGGGTCCGGGGCGATGAGCCGGCGCAGGATGACGCGGGCGTCCAGTGGGGCGTCGGCGACCAGCCGCAGCGCGCGGGACAGCACCACCTTGCTCAGCAGGCTGTCGGGGGCGGTGAGCTGGTCGCGGGCCCGGCAGATGCGGCCGCGGTAGTCGGCCGGCGACGGATCGGCGGCGGCGACACGCACGGGCGGCAGGGGGCCGGTCGGCCAGTCGGGCGGCGCGTCGGTGCGCCGCACCGCGTCGGGCGTCAGCAGCGCTGCGGGCCGGCTCACGTCAAAAGGCAACGCGCCCAACACGATTGCGGCTGAGCCCGAACGCAGCGCGTCCTGCGCCGCCGCCACGTCGCGGTAGCGCTTTCGCACGCCCTCGGCGAGGAGGGTCTGCTTCGGTCCGCACAGCGCGAACGGCGGTTGGGTGCTCACCCGGGCTTGATCGCCTGCGGCTGGGCGGTCAGGCCGAGGGCGGCGAGCTGTCGCACGCCATGCTCGAAACCGCACACCGCGATGGAGCCGGCCAGCATCCAGAAACGGCTGCCCTCGACGAGCGGCAGCTCCACCCAGCGGGTGATGACCGAGCGGGAGAAGTGGCTGTGCCCGACGAACACCACGTCGCGGTCGCTCATGTGCTCCAGCGCGAACGCGACGGCACGGTCGGCGCGGTCGCTGACCTGCTGCACGCTCTCGCCACCGGGACAGCCGTGCGTCCACACCAGCCAATCGGGCACCTTTTCGTGGATCTGCGGGGTCGTCAGCCCCTCGTAGGAGCCGTAATCCCATTCGGCGAGCAGGGGAGAGACCTCGTCCACGGCGAGGCCGGCCAGCTTCGCTGTGGTCAGGGCGCGGATGCGCGGGCTGCTGATCACCAACGGGTCGGTGAGGTTCAGTTCTCTGAGGACGCGGCCCGCGAGCTCGGCCTGGACGCGGCCGGTGTCGGTCAGCTCGAGGTCGGTCCGGCCCGTGTGCTGGCCCGACTTCGACCACTCGGTCTCGCCGTGGCGAAGGAGGACCAGTCGATGATTGTGCAAGCCCATATCGACCGATTCTGCCGGACGACATGCCGGGCACGTCGGCCGCAGCGCGCGGCGGGCGAACGTGCCAGGATGGGCACTGTTGACCGCATGGCGACAATGCAGAGGGGAGAGCCGCGCCTATGGCCGCTAAGACCCGGGTACTGGCAGTGGCCAACCAGAAGGGCGGCGTAGCCAAGACGACGACGGTCGCCTCGCTGGGCGCAGCGATGGCCGACGAGGGACAACGCGTGCTCCTGGTCGACCTGGATCCGCAGGGCTGCCTGACCTTCTCGCTCGGCCAGGATCCTGACAAACTCCCGGTGTCGGTGCACGAGGTGCTGCTCGGTGAGGTCGAGCCCAACGCCGCGCTGGTCACGACCATCGAAGGGATGACGCTGCTGCCGGCCAACATCGACCTGGCGGGAGCCGAGGCGATGCTGCTGATGCGCGCGGGCCGCGAGTACGCACTCAAACGCGCGCTGGCCAAGCTCTCCGACGACTTCGACGTGGTCATCATCGACTGCCCACCGTCGCTGGGTGTGCTCACCCTCAACGGACTGACCGCCGCCGACGAGGTGATCGTGCCGCTGCAGTGCGAGACGCTCGCGCATCGCGGCGTCGGCCAGTTCCTGCGCACGGTCGCCGACGTCCAGCAGATCACCAACCCGGATCTGCGGCTCCTCGGCGCGCTGCCGACGCTGTACGACTCCCGCACCACCCACACCCGCGACGTGTTGCTCGACGTCGCCGACCGCTACGAAATGCCGGTGCTCGCCCCGCCGATACCCCGCACCGTGCGCTTCGCCGAGGCCAGCGCGTCGGGATCGTCCGTGATGGCGGGGCGCAAGAACAAGGGCGCGTCGGCCTATGCCGACCTGGCGAAGGCGTTGCTCAAGCACTGGAAGACCGGCAAGCCGCTGCCGACGTTCGCCGTCGAGGTGTAGTTCGGCGTCAGCCCAGGGCCGCCACGGTGTCGCCCCGCTGCTCGAACACCTGGGACCCCGCGACGGTCGGGACCACCGCCCGTCCGGGCGTACTCTGCGCCCGGTTGACCGGGATGTAGCGCTCGTTGGTGCCGCTGACCGGGTCGTAGACCCCGATCGCGCCGGTGACCGGCACCAGCAGGCGGCCCGCCATCATCGCGCCCGGCCCCAGCGGCGCCGTCGTGGAGCCGGCGGCGATCGTGTAGCGCAGCGACAGGTTGTTCGTCTGGAAGACCATGACGGAATCGCCGGTCCACCAAGTGATCAGGCTGCCCGCGTGCGTTACGGCCCCGGGGCTCGTCGGCGGCTTTGGCAGCAGTGCACTCGACACGGTGGTGCCGGTCTCGTCGATCACGTCCACCCGCGGCTGCGGGGACGGCAGATACACCGCGGTGTTGCTTTCCCAGACGGCCAGCACCCGAGCGCCCGAATCCGCCGTGATCCCGGGTTCGGCCACGATGCGCTGCTGGGGTTCGTCGTCGTCCTTGCCCGGCCGCAGCAGCACTAGCCGCAGGTCGGCCTGGTTGACGCAGCTCTCCAGTACCGACACGGCCGAGGAGCTGGCCGCCGCCGAGACCAGCTTGCAGCCGGAGTGCAACCCGCGTGCCGAGGGCTTGACCCGGGCGTCCGTCTCGCCGTACGCCACCATCCGGACCATGTCGGAGCGCCACAGCTCCAGCCGGGTGTCGCCGGCCGCCAACACCGTCGTGCCGTCGGAGGACAGCTGCACATGAGGGTCGGCATAGCCGCTGCGGGCGGGCCCGCGGCGACCGGTGGACCCGTCAAGCGTGCTCGCCTGCCCGCACCCGCGATCGTCCCGGTAGACGGCGACGGCGTAGTGATACACCCAGGAGACCCCGCACAGGGCGGAGTCGCGCGCATAGCTCCATCGGGACTGGCCCGAGGCGGGGTCGCGCCCGTCGACCCGGCGGCCGTCGCCGGTGACGACCGTGCCGCCGACCGCCACGGGTGCAGTGGTGGCCGGACTGGACGCGGTCCACAGCTCCTTGAGCGTGGCCGGGACCTGCCGGGCCGGGCTCGGGTTGGGCGCCGGGACGGCGGCCGGCCGGCTGATGGTGGCCCGGGCGTCGCTGGTCCACCAGATCAGCGAGGCGACGGCGGCAACCGCGACCGCTATTGCCGCGGCGGCCAAGACGTCGCCCTTGGTCCGGCGTTCGGGTCTGACCATCCGCGGGCGGGCGACTCAGCTGGCGTTGGCGCCGGCTTCGGCGGGCTTGCGGCGCCGACGGCGGCGGCGGCTGGTCCCGCCGTTACCGGAAGCTTCCGCGGCGGCTTCGCCGCTGGGGACGCCGGCCGCGGCATTCCCGCCCGGGTGTGCGGTGGTGGGCTGGCCGCCGCGGGTGCGCCGCCGCGGCGCGCCGGAGCGGGCACGCCCGGACCGGTCGGCCTTCTGGCCGTCGCGCTCGCTGGTGCGGCGCTGGCCCTGCGGCTTCTTCGGCGAGCCGATGGCGCCGCCCGCGCCGGCCGGGATGCCCATCTCTTCGTAGAGGTGCGGCGAGTTCGAGTAGGTCTCGGCGGGCTCGGGGGTCTCCAGGCCCAGCGCCTTGTCGATCATCGACCAGCGGGGCAGCTCGTCCCAGTCCACCAGGGTGACGGCGATACCCGTCTTGCCGGCGCGGCCGGTGCGGCCGATGCGGTGCACGTAGGCCTGTTCGTCCTCGGGGATCTGGTAGTTGATGACGTGGGTGATGTCGTCGATGTCGATGCCGCGGGCGGCCACGTCCGTGGCGACCAGGACGTCGATGTCGCCGCTGCGGAAGGCTTTGAGCGCCTTCTCGCGGGCGATCTGCCCGAGGTCGCCGTGCACGGCGCCGACCTTGAAGCCGCGCTCGGCCAGCTCGTCGGCGACCTTCTGGGCGGTGCGCTTGGTGCGGGTGAAGATCATCGTCGCGCCGCGGCCCTCGGCCTGCAGAATTCGGCTGACCATTTCGACCTTGTCCAGCGCGTGGGCCCGGTAGACGAACTGCTCGGTGGTGTCGTGCGTGGCGGCCGAGTGCGGCGCCTCCGCCCGGATGTGGGTGGGCTGGTTCATGAAGGTGCGGGCCAGCGTGATGATCGGGCCCGGCATGGTCGCCGAGAACAGCATGGATTGCCGGTCCTCGGGGATCTGGCGCAGGATGCGCTCGATGTCGGGCAGAAAGCCCAGGTCGAGCATCTCGTCGGCCTCGTCGAGAACCAGCATGGACAGCCCGCCCAGCTGCAGGTGGCCCTGCTGGGCCAGGTCGAGCAGCCGGCCGGGGGTGCCGACCACGACGTCGGCGCCGGCCTGCAGCGCCTCGAGCTGCGGCTCGTAGGCCCGCCCGCCGTAGATCGAGACGACGGACAGCCGGCGACCCTCGTCGGCGGTGAGGTACTTGGCCGCGGCGGCCAGGTCCTCGGTGACCTGCAGGCACAGTTCACGGGTCGGCACCACGACCAGGGCCCGTGGTGTGCCGTTGAGCTCCCGCACGCCGACTCCGGACGTGATGCGGTTCAGCAGCGGGACGCCAAAGGCGAGGGTCTTGCCCATGCCGGTGCGGGCCTGGCCGATCACGTCGTCGCCGGCGAGCGCCAGCGGCATGGTCAGTTCTTGGATGGCGAAGGGGCGTTCGATGCCCTTTTCGGCGAGGGCGCGGACGATTTCGTCGCGGACGCCGAGGTTGGCAAAGGTCATTTCAGTTGTGCTGGTGAGTTCGCTCATGCGTGGTTGGTAAGCCTTTCGGTGACGTATCGGGTTGTGTCGGTGTTTCTCTGTCGCGGTCACGCGCGCACGAGTTCCGACTCCGAATACGTCGCCGAGTCGCGGGCCCCTGCTCAATCTGGGCGGGCCAGCTGTGCACGCACATTTCGCCGATAGCGGCTTGGCAAAGAAATACAGCCGCTATCTACGTACATGATAGCTGGTCGACAACTGGCTCCCATTTAGCGCCAGGTCCGCCGACTACAGTGTTGCCATGACCCGGCCCTCTTCCCAGCCCGCAGCAGCCGAAGTGGAAGCCGACCAGGTGGACGATTCGCCCGCCCCGCGTCTGTCGGCCGACCACCCGGGCGTCAACGAGTTGTTCGCGGTCTTGGCGTACGGCGAGATCGCCGCGTTCTATCGGCTCACCGACGAGGCGCGGATGGCCCCCGACCTGCGCGGACGGATTTCCATGGCCAGCATGGCCGCCGCCGAGATGCAGCACTATGAGCTCCTGCGCGACGCCCTGGAGAGCCGGGGCGTCGACGTCGTGAAGGCCATGTCGAAGTACGTCTCGGCGCTGGAGAACTACCACCGGCTGACGATGCCCAGCACGTGGCTGGAGGCCCTGGTGAAGACCTATGTCGGCGACGCGCTGGCCGCCGACCTGTACCTGGAGATCGCCGACGGGTTACCCGACGAGATCGCCGACGTGGTGCGGGCGGCGCTGTCCGAGACGGGGCATTCGCAGTTCGTCGTCGCCGAGGTGCGCGCCGCCGTGACCTCCAGCGGCAAGCAGCGCAGCCGGCTGGCGCTGTGGTCGCGCCGCCTGTTCGGCGAGGCGATCACGCAGGCTCAGTACCTGCTGGCCGACCACGACGAGCTGGTCGACCTGGTGATGTCGGGAACCGGGGGCCTGGGCCAGCTCAACGCGTTCTTCGACCGGTTGCAGCACACCCACGACCGGCGGATGCACGAACTGGGTCTGAGCTGACGTCAGCCGTGATCGCAAGCGCGGCGCAGCCGGGCGCGGCGGGTCACGGCCGTCGGACTCAGCCGTGATCGCAAGCGCGGCGCAGCCGGGCGCGGCGGGTCACGGCCATCGGAATCAGCGGGTGCAGGTCGCCAGGCTCGAGTTGGTGGTCGACGCGGCCACCAGTTGACCGGCGGCGTTGACGATCGAGCAGTTGAGCCGGCCGTAGAAGCTGGTCGCGACGACCGATGGGTTCTGGACGCTCGGACTCAAGATCACCGCCTTGGTCCACGGCAGCGACACGTTGAACTCGGTCTGGGAGTAGCCGCTCCCGTCGGTGTAGACGATGTTCACCAGGTCCAGCAGCTGCTTGCTGCCGGTCACGCTGTAGACGACGGTGCGCGGGTTCAGCGCGGCAGGCGGGGGCGTCAGCGTCAGGGGCGGAGCGGCGGTGGGCGTTCCCGTTGGCGCCGGGCTCGGGGCGGCGCTGGGCGTGGTCACGGTGGTGACCGTTTCGGGCGGCAGCGTCGTGCGTGAGGGGCTGGGCTGGGCGCTGGGCGGGGTGGAGCTTCTGGTCGTCGCCGGCGCGGACGTCACCGGTTGGGGGGCGGGTGCCACGGTGGCCTTGGTTGAGGCGCTGTCTCCGCTGTTGATGATGACGGCGGTCGCGATCGCGCCGATGGCGACCACGGCGCCGAGGATCGCCGTGACCGGACGCCAGCGAAGCTCGGCCGGCCAGCCGGTCCAGGTGTAGTCGCCCTCGGGGTAGGCGTCGGCCCCGTAGAGCTCGTCGGTCTGGTCTTCGGGGTAATCCCGGACCTCGTCGAGATCGGCCAGTGTGGTACCCATGGGGCCGAAGGTAGCCATGTGAAAACACGAACCGGGTCGCGGACCCGGGTCTGGGCTCAGTCGCAAGCTAATCGTTATCTGCTCGCGACCGATGTTTCGCTGAGCGCGAACCGCGCTTCGGGGGCTGTCGCCGCAGCGGGCTCGCCGCGTCCACTAGCCTGCAGCTGACAGGTCTGTCGACTTCAATACCTACGGAAGGGGTGACCGTGGAGGTCAAGATCGGTATTACGGACAGTCCGCGCGAGCTGGTCCTCTCCAGTGCGCAGACGCCGGCCGAAGTCGAAGAGCTGGTCAGCGCCGCGCTGAGTGAGGGACCGGGCCTGTTGAGGCTCAACGACGAGCGGGGACGTCGCTTCCTCGTGCACACCAGCAAGATCGCCTACGTCGAGATCGGCCCCGCCGACGCGCGCCGGGTCGGCTTCGGCATCGGCGCCGAGGTCGGAAAGCTCACCGGCAAGGGCGCTAAAGGCGAGTAAGCGGCACGTGTGACAGCCCGCCCCAGGCGAACGCGACGGTGCCCTCGACGGCGTCCGCCTTGGAGATCGGGCGGTCGGAGTCGAGCCAGTAGCGCGCGCAGTCGACGCTGATGCCCACCAGTCCCACCGCGATCATCCGGGCGCGGTGCGGGTCGAGCCCCGAGTCCTCGCTGATCAAGGCGAACACCGCGTCGATGCACGATTCGGTGGCGACGCGCACCTGCGCGGCCACCTCGGGTTCCGTGACGTAGTCGTTCTCGAAGATCAACCGGTAACCCTGGCTGTCGTGCTCGATGAAGTCGAAGAACGCCTGCACCGCCGCATGCAGCCGCCGGCGGTTGTCGGTGGTGGTGTTCAGCGCCTGCTGCACCCCCGAGACGAGGTTTTCGACGTGCCGGGCGAGCACGGCCAGGTAGAGCTCGAGTTTGCTCGAAAAGTGTTGATACAGAACCGGTTTGCTGACGCCGGCCCGGTCGGCGATCTCGTCCATGCCGGCCGCGTGGTAGCCGCGATCGACGAAGACGTCGCTGGCGACGATGAGCAGCTGACCGCGACGCTCATCCCGGGGCAACCGGTTGCCGCGCCGGCTCGAAGCCGCGATACCGTCCCCGGGCCGACTGCGGTCGGTCGATTTGACGGCACGCCGCGCCCCGGCCTTGGCGAGTTCGCTCATCGAGTCCTCATCTGATGTGTCGGCAACCGGCCGCCGGCACCACTGGCCGGCCGCGCTCGGCTCGTTGCGACAGACATTACTACCCACCTTGTCCCGGTGACCGTCGTCGCCGCCGTCGTGGCTGGCAGAAAGTGGTGTCGGGCGCAGCATTCGGGCGCGCCAAGGACGGCCCCGCTGCCGACTGTGTAATCCTGGGGCAATGACGTCCCAGCGGCCTACGCGCGGCACCGGTCGCGTCCCGGTGCTGCGGGACGAGTGGCGGGAACCGCTACGGGCGCTGCGTGACCCGATCGCACGCGACGGCGGACGGACCCGGGCCGACCGGGAGCGACCGCGCCAGTGGCGCAAACAGACGTGGCTGGGACGGTTCGTATCCACCTACGGCTGGCGCGCTTACGCGCTGCCCGTTCTGGTCGTGCTCACCGCGGTGGTCGTCTACCAGACGGTGACCGGCACCAGCGCGATGAAGCCGACGGCGAATCAGCCCATCCAGAGTCCGCAGGCGATGGAGGCCGTGGGCACCTCGATCATCGACGCGCCACCCCGCGGGCTCGCCGCGTTCGACGCCAACCTGCCGGCCGGGACGCTGCCGGACGGCGGCCCGTTCACCGAGGCGGGCGACAAGACCTGGCACGTGGTGCCCGGCACGACGACGCAGATCGGTCAGGGCACCGTGCGGGTGTTTCGCTACTCGGTCGAGGTGGAGGACGGCATCGACCCCACGATGATCGGTGGCGACGAGGCGTTCGCGCAGATGGTCGACCAGACGCTGGCCAATCCCAAAGGCTGGACGCACAATCCGCAGTTCGCTTTCGTCAGGGTGGACGGCGCGACTAAACCTGACTTCCGGATCTCCCTGGTGTCGCCGGTGACGGTCCGCGAGGGCTGTGGCTACGAATTCCGGCTCGAGACCTCCTGCTACAACCCTTCATTCGGCAAGGACCGGCAGTCGCGGGTCTTCATCAACGAGGCGCGCTGGGTGCGTGGGGCGGTCCCGTTCGAGGGGGACATCGGCTCCTATCGCCAATACGTGATCAACCACGAGGTCGGCCACGCCATCGGCTACGTCCGCCACGAGCCGTGTGAGCAACAGGGCGCTCTGGCGCCGGTGATGATGCAGCAGACGTTCTCCACGTCGAACAACGACGCCGCCCAGTTCGACCCGGACTTCGTCAAGGCCGACGGGAAGACCTGCCGCTTCAACCCCTGGCCGTTCCCTATCGCCTAGCCGCTCGGCACGTTGAATTCATTGCCGTCCACTTCGGCGGCTGCTGGGATGATGGTGGTGGACAACCGCGACGCGAGACCGAGGAGGAGCGGGTGCCGACACCGCAGACAGCACTGCCGCCTCTCGTCGAGCCGGCAGACCAGCTGACCCGCGATGAGGTGGCCCGTTACAGCCGGCACCTGATCATCCCCGGCCTGGGGGTGGACGGGCAGAAGCGGCTCAAGAACGCGAAGGTGCTGGTGATCGGCGCGGGCGGGCTCGGCGCGCCGGCGCTGCTGTACCTGGCCGCTGCCGGCGTCGGCACGATCGGCATCGTCGACTTCGACGTCGTCGACGACTCCAACCTGCAGCGCCAGATCATCCACGGTGTGGCCGACGTCGGGCGCTCCAAGGCGCAGTCGGCGAGCGAGTCGATCGCCGCGATCAACCCGTTGGTCCGGGTGCGCCTGCACGAGTTCCGGCTGGACTCGAGCAACGCCGTCGACCTGTTCTCGCAGTACGACCTGATCCTGGACGGCACCGACAACTTCGCCACCCGGTATCTGGTCAACGACGCCGCCGTGCTGGCCGGCAAGCCGTACGTGTGGGGATCGATCTACCGATTCGAGGGCCAGGTCTCGGTCTTCTGGGAGGACGCGCCGGGCGGGCGGGGCCTCAACTACCGCGACCTCTACCCGGAGCCGCCGCCACCCGGCACGGTGCCGTCGTGCGCCGAAGGCGGCGTGCTGGGCATCGTCTGCGCCTCCATCGCGTCGGTGATGGGCACCGAGGCGATCAAACTCATCACCGGGATCGGCGAATCGCTGCTGGGCCGGTTGATGATCTACGACGCCCTGGAGATGTCCTACCGCACCATCACGATCCGCCGGGACCCCGACGACGCCTTCCGCCCGAAGATCACCGAGCTGATCGACTACGAGCAGTATTGCGGTGCGGCCCCCGACGACGCCGGTGCAGTTGTCACCGGCTCCGCGATCACCCCGCGGGAATTGCGCGAATTACTGGATTCGGGAAAGAAACTGGCGTTGATCGACGTTCGTGAGCCCGTCGAGTGGGAGATAAACCACATCGATGGGGCCCAGCTGATCCCGCAGTCGTCGATCAACTCCGGTGAGGGTCTGGCAAAGCTACCGCAGGACCGCATGCCGGTGCTGTACTGCAAGACGGGGGTGCGCTCGGCCGAGGCGCTGGTGGCGGTGCAAAAGGCCGGATTCCCCGACGCGGTGCACCTGCAGGGCGGCATCGTGGCGTGGGCGCAGCAGATGCAACCCGACATGGTGATGTACTGACCCGATAGGGCACGTGACCTCGTCTAGGCTACCCGTGTGACTGTCGAACCACCGCCGGAGCATGTGCTGGCGGCGTTTGGTTTGACCGGCGTCAAGCCCGTCTATCTGGGCGCTAGCTGGGAAGGCGGCTGGCGCTGCGGTGAGGTCGTCCTGTCGCTGGTGGCCGACCACGCCCGGGCGGCCTGGTCGGCCCGCGTGCGGGAGACCCTGTTCGTCGACGGTGTTCGGCTGGCCCGCCCGGTCCGCTCGACGGACGGGCGTTACGTGGTTTCCGGATGGCGGGCGGATACCTTCGTCGCCGGCACACCCGAACCGCGGCACGACGAAGTCGTCTCGGCGGCGGTGCGCCTGCACGAGGCGACCGGCAAACTGGAACGCCCCCGATTTCTCACCCAGGGCCCCACCGCGCCGTGGGGCGACGTGGACATCTTCATCGCCGCCGACCGCGCCGCCTGGGAGGAGCGGCCGCTGGCCTCCGTGCCCCCGGGCGCCCGCACCGCGCCGCCGACGGCCGACGCGGAGCGGTCGGTGGAGCTGATCAACCAGCTGGCCACCCTGCGCCGTCCGACCAAGAGCCCGAACCAGCTGGTGCACGGAGACCTTTACGGGACAGTGCTTTTCATCGGCGCCGCCGCCCCGGGAATCACCGACATCACCCCGTACTGGCGGCCCGCGTCGTGGGCGGCGGGCGTCGTCGTCGTCGACGCCCTGTCCTGGGGCGAGGCCGACGACGGACTCATCGAACGTTGGAACGCGCTGCCGGAGTGGCCGCAGATGTTGTTGCGCGCCTTGATGTTTCGCCTGGCGGTCCATGCGTTGCATCCGCGATCCACCGCCGAGGCATTCCCCGGGCTGGCCCGCACCGCGGCGCTGGTGCGGCTGGTGCTCTAGCGCCCGAAGTCGTAACGCACCTCGCGCAACGCGATCCGGCCATCGGTGGCCAGGACCCCTTCGGCCCGCAGCAGCTCGAGCTGGCGGGTGCTCAGATGAGGCGCCGGGCGACCCGATGCGGTGATCACCCGGTGCCACGGCAGGTCCGAGGAGTCGCTCCGCATGATCCAGCCGACGATGCGCGGGCTGGAAAGCCCTGCGACGCCGGCGATGTCGCCGTAGGTGGCGACCCTGCCCGGTGGAATCGCCGCGACCAGCGCGCGCACCCGCTCGACCTGCTCATCGGTGACCGGCGCCACGATCAGCGGGCTTCCAGCAGCTCGCGCGTCAGCGCCGCCACCTCCGCGGGCGCGGCGTAGGGCACCATGTGGTTGCAATCGAAATCCAGCAGCCGGAAATCCGATCCCAACCGGTCCTGCAGCCCGGCGATGAGGTGGTCGCCGACGTACGGCGGCGAGGTGCGCTTGGCCCGCACCAGGACCGTCGGCGTCCCGGCCGGCGGGAACACGATGTCGCGGGCCAACTCGCTCCAGTACGACATCATCGCCGGCAGGCTCACCTGCCAGCCGTACCGGCCGCCCGGCAGCTCGATCAGATGCTCGTCGATCTCGGCGTCGAGCAGCGCGGGGTCGACGTCCGACCAGGAGCCGTGCAGCTTTTCCAGGCGCGCTTCCTCGGCGTCGGGATAGTCGGGCGAGGCCAGCATCGCGTCGGCGATCTGCCGCATCCACGCGCCGTCCAATCCGACCGCCGGGTCCAGCAGCAGCAGCGCCGCCACCCGGTCCGGCCGCATCGCGGCCAGCTGCATGGCGAGTGCGCCGCCGAAGGAGTGCCCCACCACCAGCACCGGCGCCTCGGCGTCGTCGTCGAGCAGCGCGGCCATCGCCGCAACGTTGGCGTCGATGGTCCACGGCGCCGCCCATGACGACCGGCCGTGACCGATCAGATCCGGTGCGGCGAAGGTGATTTCGGGTAGGAGGCCGGCCAGCTGCTGCCACCGCTGCCCGTGGCCGGTCAAGCCGTGCAGCGCCAGCACTCGCACCGGCCCCGGTGGGCCGTAGCGGTGCACATGGAGATCCGCGGTCACCCGTCGATCGTGCCAGTCACCGCCACGGCCATCCGCGCGCGGGCGGGTCAGCGTTCGTCCCACTCGTCCTCGGTGGGGACGACGTAGGCCTGCTCGATCACGTCGGCCTCGTTGGCCTCGCGGTCGGCAGCGGTCAGATACTCGGTGTCCAAGCCGACTTCGTCGTCGAAGTCGACGGGCTGCAATTGTTCCGCGGCGTCACCTTCGGGCGCTTCGTCGCTGGGAAAACCGGGTTCGACGTTCGTCACGATCACCTACCTCCTCACCGTTCGTCGGGCTGCGTGCGGTCTCCAGCCTAGGGGTCGGCGGCGACGCGGGCCGGGCGGCTTGTCAGACCCTGGTGATTGCATGCAGCCATGTCGTACACCTGGGACACCGAGGCGCGGGCTCTGCTGGCGCCCGGCGTGCGCGGGCCGGTCCGAGTGTTGGGCGGGCCGGGCACCGGTAAGAGCAGCCTGCTGGTCGACGCCGCGGTCGCCCAGATCGACGCGGGTCTCAACCCGGAATCGGTTCTGCTGCTTACCGGTTCCGGCCGGCTGAGCATGACGGCGCGCAGCACCTTGACGACGGCGTTGTTGCGGGCGCGCTCGACCGGGCCCTGCCGGGCCGCAGTCCGCGAACCGTTGGTGCGCACCGTGCACGGTTACGCCTACGCGGTGCTGCGGCGGGCCGCCGAGCGCGCCGGTGACGCGCCCCCGCGGCTGGTCACCAGCGCCGAACAGGACGCGATCATCCGGGAGCTGCTGGCCGGTGACCTCGAGGACGGGCCGCGCGCGGCGACGGCGTGGCCCACCCACCTGAAACCCGCGCTGGCCACCGCGGGCTTCGCCACCGAGCTGCGAAACATGCTGGCGCGCTGCGCAGAACGCGGTGTTGATCCGCAGGAACTCGAGCGCCTGGGCCGCCGGTGCCGGCGCCCGGAATGGACGGCCGCCGGCCAGTTCGCCCGGCAGTACAAGCAGGTGATGCTGCTGCGGGCGGCGGTCGGGACGGCTGCGCCACAGGCGACGACGCCCGCGCTGGGCGCCGCGGAACTGGTGGGGGCCGCCCTGGAGGCCTTCGCGGTCGATCCCGAGCTGCTGGCCGCCGAGCGGGGCCGGGTGCGGCTCTTGTTGGTCGATGACGCTCAGCAGCTCGACCCGCAGGCGGCCCACCTGGTCCGGGTGCTCGCGGCGGGCGCCGAGCTGGCCGTGATCGCCGGCGATCCCAATCAGGCGGTGTTCGGCTTCCGGGGCGGCGAATCCGCCGGCCTGCTCCACGGGGATTCGCCTGCGGTGACGTTGACGGTCTCGCATCGCTGCGCCCCGGCGGTGGCGCGCGCCGTCAGCGGCATCGCGCAGCGACTGCCCGGCGGCAGCGACGGCAAGCGGATCGAGGGTAGCGGGCCCGACGAGGGCTCGGTCGCGGTGCGCCTGGCGGCGTCGGCGCACGCGGAGGCGGCGATGATCGCCGACGCGCTCCGGCGTGCGCACCTGGTCGACGGGGTGCCGTGGTCGCAGATGGCGGTCGTCGTCCGATCGGTGCCACGGGCCGGCGCGTTGTTGCCCCGCGCGCTGGCCGCCGCCGGGGTGCCGGTGGCCGCGCCCGCGACCAGCGGACCGCTGTCCGGCGAGCCCGCGGCCCGGGCGCTGCTCACCGTCCTGGCCGCCACCGCCGACGGGCTCGACGGCGAACGGGCCCTGGCGTTGCTGACCGGTCCCATCGGTCGGGTCGACCCGGTTTCGCTGCGCCAGCTGCGCCGAACGCTGCAGCGCGCCAACCCCGGTCGCGCGCCGGGCGATGTCGCGGACCTGCTGGCCGAGGCGCTGTCCGCTGACCCGCCGCCATCGGGCCCGCAGTTCCGCCCGGTGCAGCGGGTGCGTGCGGTGCTGGACGCGGCGGCGCGCTGCCATCGTGCGGGACAAGACCCGCGCTACACGCTGTGGGCCGCCTGGAACCGGTCCGGCCTGCAGCGTCGCTGGCTGTCGGCCGCCGAGCGCGGCGGCACCGCCGGCGCCCAGGCCACCCGGGACCTGGAGGCGGTGACCGCGCTGTTCGACATCACCGATCAGTACGTGTCCCGCATGTCGGGTGCGTCGCTGCGCGGCCTTGTCGAGCACATCGCCGCGCTGCACCTGCCGAGCGTGAACCGGGAGCCGGTGTCACCCGTGGAGCAGGTGCGGGTGCTCAGCGCGCACGCCGCGCTGGGACACGAATGGGACCTGGTGGTCATCGCCGGGCTGCAAGAGGGATTGTGGCCCAACACGGTTCCGCGCGGCGGTGTGCTGGGCACCCAGCGGTTGCTGGACGTGCTCGACGGCGTCACCGAGGACGCGTCGGTGCGGGCGCCGCTGCTGGGCGAGGAACGCCGGCTGCTGGTGGCGGCGATGGGCCGGGCCCGCCGCCGGTTGCTGGTCACCGCCGTAGACGGCGACTCGGACCGCGGGGACAACGAGGCCGCGCTGCCGTCGTCGTTCTGCTACGAGCTCGCCCCGTGGACCGATGGTGACGGCGATCCCGCTGCCGCGCAACCCATCTCAGCGCCCCGGATGCTATCCGCTGCCGCGCTGGTCGGCCGGCTGCGCGGCGTCGCGTGCGCGCCCGACGGCACGATCGACGACGCCGCCCGCGCTTGTGCCGCAACGCAATTGGCGCGCCTCGCCCGCGCCGGCGTCCCGGGCGCCGACCCGGCCGGCTGGCACGGCCTGATCCCCGTCAGCACCAGCGAACCCCTGCATGGCGACGACGATGCCGTCACCTTGACCCCGTCGACCCTGCAGATGCTCAACGACTGCCCGCTGCGCTGGCTGGCCGAACGGCACGGCGGCACCAACCCGCGCGACCTGCGTTCCACCATCGGCTCGGTGCTGCACGCCCTGGTCGCCGAACCGCAGCGGAGCGAATCGGAATTGCTGGCCGAGCTGGACCGGGCCTGGCGCCATCTGCCCTTCGAGGCCGAGTGGCATTCGGCCAACGAACTGGCCCGCCACCGCGCGATGATCGAGGCCTTCGTCGAGTGGCGGGCGCAGACCCGGGGCGTGCTGACCGAGGTGGGCGTCGAGGTCGAGATCGACGGCATCCTGGCAACATCCGACGACGGCGATGGCGGCGACGTCCGGCTGTGCGGCCGGGTCGACCGGCTGGAGCGCGATGCAGCCGGCCGGCTGGTGATCGTGGACATCAAGACCGGCAAAACGCCGGTCAGCAAGGACGACGCCCAACAGCACGCCCAGCTGGCGATGTATCAGCTGGCCGTGGCCGAGGGCATGGTGGCCGCGGGTTCGGAGCCCGGTGGGGCGCGGCTGGTCTACCTGGGCAAGCCCGGGGCGTCGGGCGCCACCGAGCGCGAGCAGGATCCGCTGACACCGGCCGCCCGCGACGAGTGGCGCCGGCTGGTTCGGCGCGCCGCCGGGGTGACCGCCGGGCCGCGGTTCATCGCCCGGCGCAACGACGGCTGCTCGCACTGTCCGCTGCGGCCTTCATGTCCGGCCCACGCCGACGGGGCGGCGCAGTGAACCCGCGCTACAGTCCGGCCGAATTGGCCGGTGCGCTCGGGCTTTTCCCGCCCACCGAGGAGCAGTCCGCCGTGATCGCGGCACCGCCCGGGCCGCTGGTCGTCATCGCCGGTGCCGGTGCGGGCAAAACCGAGACCATGGCCGCGCGGGTGGTGTGGCTCGTCGCCAACGGCTACGCCGAACCCGGCCAGGTGCTCGGATTGACGTTCACCCGCAAGGCCGCCGGCCAGCTGTTGCGCCGGGTCCGGTCCCGGCTGGCCCGGCTGGCCGGCGTCGGCTTGGGTCCCGACGGCGCGGCCCCCGCGGAGCCGGCGGGCGCACCGACGGTCAGCACCTACCACGCGTTCGCCGGTTCGTTGATCCGCGACTACGGTCTGCTGCTGCCCATCGAGCCCGACACCCGGCTGCTCGGCGAGACCGAGCTGTGGCAGCTGGCGTTCGACGTGGTCAGCGGGTACCGGGGCGAGCTGCGCACCGACAGGACCCCCGCCGCGGTCACGTCAATGGTGCTGCGGTTGTGGGGTCAGCTGGCCGAACACCTGGTGGACACCCGCCAGCTCGGCGATACCCACGTGGAGCTGGAGCGGCTGATCCACGCGCTGCCGCCGGGCCCCTATCAGCGCGACCGCGGCCCCAGCCAGTGGTTGCTGCGGCTGCTGGACACCCAGACCCAGCGGGCCGAGCTGGTGCCGCTGCTCGACGCGCTGAACGAGCGCATGCGTGCCGCGAAGACGATGGACTTCGGCGTGCAGATGGCCTGCGCGGCGCGGCTGGCGGCGAACTTCCCGCAGGTCGGTGCCGACCTGCGCGGCCGCTACCGGGTGGTGCTGCTCGACGAATACCAGGACACCGGCCACGCCCAGCGGGTCGCCCTGTCGGCTCTGTTCGGCGGTGGCGTCGACGACGGGTTGGCCCTGACCGCCGTCGGCGATCCGATCCAGTCGATCTACGGCTGGCGCGGCGCCTCGGCGACCAATCTCCCGCGCTTCACCACCGACTTCCCCCTCTCCGACGGCGCCCCGGCGCCGGTCCTGGAGCTGCGGACCAGCTGGCGCAACCCGCCGCGGACCCTGCAACTGGCCAACGCGATCTCGGCGGAGGCGCGCCGCCGGTCGGTCGCGGTACACGCGCTGCGGCCGCGCCCGGACGCCCCGCCCGGAACCGTCCGCTGCGCGTTGCTTCGCGATGTCCACGCCGAGCGCGAGTGGATCGCCGACGAGCTCGCCGCGCGGTACCGGGACGCCCGGGCCGACGGAGTGAGCCCGCCGACCGCCGCGGTTCTGGTGCGCCGCAACGCCGACGCCGCCCCCATCGCCGACGCCCTGCGCGCCCGCGGAGTCCCGGTCGAGGTCATCGGATTGGCGGGGCTGCTGTCCATCCCCGAGGTCGCCGACGTTGTGGCGATGCTGCGGCTCGTCGTCGACCCGACGGCCGGCGCGGCGGCGATGCGGGTACTCACGGGTCCGCGCTGGCGCCTCGGTGGTCGGGACATCGCCGCGCTCTGGCGGCGCGCCCGAAAGCTCGGCGAAGGGCTGGGCGCGGGCGGGTCATCCGCGCCGGAGGCGATCGCGATGTCCGCCGGCCCGGACGCCGACACGGCGTGCCTGGCCGACGCCATCGCCGATCCCGGTCCGCCCGAAGGGTATTCGGCCGCGGGGTATCAGCGGGTCACGGCGCTGGCCGGCGAACTGCGTGCCCTCCGCGGCCACCTGGACCATTCGCTGCCGGACCTGGTCGCCGAGGTGCGCCGCGTGCTGGGTGTCGACTGCGAGGTCCGCGCCGCGGCGGGGGCGGACAGAGGCTGGGCCGGCACCGAACACCTCGACGCGTTCGCCGACGTCGTCGCCGGATACGCCGAACGGGCCGACGCCGCCGGCGTGCCGGACCGTCGCACCGCGGCATCGGTGTCGGGCCTGTTGGCGTTTCTGGACGTGGCGGAGTCCGTCGAGAACGGTTTGCCGCCCGCGCCGTTGGTAGCGGCGCGCGACCGCGTCCAGGTGCTCACGGTGCACTCCGCGAAGGGGCTGGAGTGGCAGGTGGTGGCGGTGGCACACCTGTCGGGCGGAACCTTTCCCTCGACCGCGTCCAGGAGCAGCTGGCTCACCGACGCGGCCGAGCTGCCGCCGCTGCTGAGGGGCGACCGTGCCTCGGCCGGCGCGCTGGGCATCCCGGTGCTGGACACCTCCGACGTCACCAACCGAAAGCAATTGTCCGACAAGATCTCCGAGCATCGCCGCCAGCTCGAGCAGCGGCGCGTCGACGAGGAACGCCGGCTGCTCTACGTCGCCGTCACCCGGGCGGAGGACACGCTGCTGGTGTCGGGTCACCACTGGGGCGCCTCCGGCATCAAACCGCGCGGCCCCTCCGATTTCCTGTGCGAGATCAAGGAGGTCATCGACCGTTCGGCCGCGGCCGGCGCGCCCTGCGGGGAGGTGGATCAATGGGCACCCGCGCCGGCGGACGGCGATCGTAACCCGTTGCGCGACAACGTCATCGAGGCGGTCTGGCCCGCCGACCCGTTGACCCGGCGCGGTGACGTCGAGCGCGGTGCCGCGTTGGTGACCCGGGCGATGTCGGGCGGCGAGGGCGGTGTCGGGGCCGATATCGAGGGGTGGGCGGCCGACGTCGACGCGTTACTTGCCGAGGGAGCGCGGTTGGTCGAACCGTCCACCGGCGCACTGCCTAGTCAGTTGTCGGTCAGCGGCCTGGTGGAACTGGCGCGGGACCCCGCGGCCGCCGCGCAGCGGCTCCGGCACCGGCTGCCCACCCGCCCGGACCCGCATGCGTTGCTGGGCAACGCCTTTCACGCCTGGGTTCAGCAGTTCTACGGCGCCGAGTGTCTCTTCGATCTCGCAGACCTGCCGGGCGCGGCGGACTCCGACGTGGGCGACACCCGGGGGCTGGCCGCGTTGCAGGCGGCATTCACCGAATCGCCCTGGGCGACCCGCACTCCCATCGCCGTCGAGGTGCCGTTCGAGATGCCCATCGGCGACACCCTGGTGCGCGGCCGAATTGACGCGGTGTTCGCCGACCCCGACGGCGGCACGACGGTCGTGGACTGGAAGACCGGCGAGCCGCCGCACGGGCCGGAAGCCATGCGCCAGGCCGCCGTCCAGCTCGCCGTCTACCGCCTGGCGTGGGCCGCCCTGTCCGGTGTTCCGGAATCGTCGGTACGGACGGCGTTCTATTACGTGCGCGCCCGCACCACGGTCGCTCCCGACGATCTGCCCGCCCCCGCTGACCTGGCCGGCCTGCTGGCCGAGCCCGCCGCCGGCTGACTTTGCGCTGCCCGGGTACCGGGGCCGCGCTCGTGGTTACATTGAGTCGTGCGTGACTCCTGCGCGGGCGTTGAGCCGATAACGGACCGCCGTGCGCAACGGTAGGTCCCGGCAACTGACCGGTCTGGATGAAGCGCTGACCGCGCAGCGGGGCCACCAGTTGGTCGGCGTGGTGCGCATCCCCGAGGAGCACGCCAGCCCCATCCGTGTGATCACCCGCCGCGTGGTCATCGCGCTGGTGGTGTTGTTCGCCGCGGCCGTCATCGTGTACGCGGACCGCAACGGGTACCGCGACGTCCGGGGCCAGCCGCTGACCTTCCTGGACGCCGTGTACTTCTCCGCGGTGTCACTGTCGACGACCGGTTACGGCGACATCACCCCCTACACCGAAACCGCGCGTCTGGTTCACACGCTGATTTTTACCGCGCTGCGGATCGCGTTCCTGGCCGTCTTGGTCGGCACGACCCTCGAAGTCCTCTCCGAGCGGTCCCGCCAAGGGTGGAAGATTCAGCGTTGGAGGAGCAGAGTGCGCAACCACACGATCGTGATCGGCTACGGCACGAAGGGCAAAACCGCCGTCGCCGCGATCCTCGGCGACGAGGCGGCCCAGGGGGAGGTCGTCGTCGTCGACACGGACCGCACCACCCTCGAACACGCCGCCGGCGCGGGCCTGGTCACCGTGCACGGCGACGCGACCAAGGCCGACGTGCTGCGGCTGGCCGGCGCGCAACACGCGGCCTCGATCATCGTGGCCACCAGCCGCGACGACACCGCGGTGCTGGTCACCCTGACCGCGCGGGAGATCGCACCCAACGCCAAGATCGTGGCGTCGATCCGGGAGGCCGAAAACCAGCACCTGCTGCAACAATCGGGCGCGGACTCGGTGGTGGTCTCCTCGGCGACCGCCGGGCGGCTGCTGGGGCTTGCCACCACCACGCCCAGCGTCGTGGAGATGATCGAAGACCTGCTGACACCGGACTTCGGCCTGGCCATCGCCGAGCGCGAGGTGGAGCCCACCGAGGTCGGCGGTTCCCCACGGCATCTGCGCGACATCGTGCTGGGCGTGGTGCGCGACGGCCACCTGCTGCGCATCGGCGCACCCGAGGTGGATGCCGTCGAGGCCAACGACCGGC